>QQUD01000815.1 GCA_008501785.1 Chloroflexota bacterium | reverse complement strand
TCAGTACGCTCAATCTAACGGATGATTTGAAACCTGGACAGACCATCACCGTCAAAGCCGTTCAAGCAGACGGCACAGAAATAGTTTTTGAAACAACTTGTCGTGTGGATACGCCTGTGGAAGTAGATTACTATCGCAACGGCGGCATTTTGCACACCGTTCTCCGCAATTTCTTGAAAGAATAGCAATACTGTCATACGGTAAGGTTAAATCGCGATTTGGGCTTACTTGTACTAATCTTACTTAAATTAAGTATGGATATTAATGAAGAGGGGAGACCTTTTGAATGGTCTCCCCTCTTTTAGTTTATTGTGGCGCTTGGTAAAGCGTCGATTTAATCGCTACAGAATCCCTTCTTGCTTCAGGGTCGGTGTCCAACTTGCCGGATATCTTTTCGTATCCGTATAAAATAGTTGTATGATCCCGCTTGCCCAGCTTGTTACCAATTTCCGGCAAAGATGCATCTGTTTCAGTGCGGGCTAAATACATGACCATTTGGCGTGGATACGCAATTTTCCGTTTGCGGCTGCTGCTAAATAATTCTTCAGGTGTCACATGATAGTAGCGGCAAACAACATCAACGATTTGATCTATCGTTACCTGGTGAGGCTTGTGCAACAAATCACCGAGAGCCATGCTGACTAACTCACTGTCAACAACGCCACCTGAGAGTTGTGCATAAGCCGCAACTTTGTTAAATGCCCCTTCTAATTCCCGAATATTATTACGAATGCGTTGTGCAATCATGTCCATAATATGGTCCGGGACTTCAATATGCTTTTCTTCGGCCTTAGATTGTAAAATGGCTTTGCGCATTTCTACGTCGGGCTGTTGAATGTCGGCCATCAACCCCCATTCAAAACGTGATTGCAACCGCTCTTCTAATGTAACCATCGCTTTCGGAGGCCTATCACTGGAGATGATTACCTGTTTGCCCTGGCTGTGAAGTTCGTTAAATGTGTGGAAGAGTTCTTCTTGCGTGCTTTCTTTACCAGCAATGAATTGAATATCATCAATTAATAGGACATCTGGTGTCCGGTATCGCTCCCGAAATTGAGTCATTTGTTTTGTGCGAATTGATTGCACAAGATCGTTGGTAAACGTTTCTGAGGTAATGTAACAAACGTTGTATCCATCTTGCTGGCATTTATGGCCAACGGCATGGAGTAAATGTGTTTTACCTAGCCCTACCCCACCGTATATAAACAATGGGTTATAGGTTTGGCCAGGATTTTCGGCTACTGACAGTGCTGCTGCATGAGCTAACCGATTACTAGGCCCTACGACAAAGTTTGAAAATGTAAAACGCCCAGTGATGGCAACGCCATTGATGCGCGGTAAACCTTTCTTTTGAGGTGTTTCCCGAGGTTCGGAGGATTGATTATTCGTAACAGGGGTAGAGCCGTTCGATGTTATTCTATTTTGGTTCGATGGGGCGGAAACGGCCGTATTACCCATATCATCTGCCTTGACCATAAACCGTACATCTACATGTTGGCCTTGAATGGCAGATAAAGTACGCAAAATCGTATCCCTCAAACGATTTTGCAACCAATCTTTTGCGTAATCATTTCTCACACCAACGACGTAGGTGTTTTCTTCACAGGACAGCAAATGAGCATCTTTTAACCATGTATTAAAAGTTGCTTTGGTCATTTGCAATTCCAATTCGCCAAGAGTTGCTTTCCAGGCAGCATTCGGAGTCATAAGTCACCAATTCCAATACGATATTTGCCGGTGAGTAGACGCACTAAAAAATGCAGGATTAAAGTGATAAACTCAATTCATCCGACAAAACCAGAATATAAGTTTGTTAGATTTTTATGACCGTTGTTTATATACACGAGAAATTGGTGGTAAATATAATCCCTCTACCTTTTGTAATCCCTCTCTACCCGAGGCTACGGCTCCCAGTTCTTTATGACTGCTCCTGCCAAATTATATTGCTCGACAGTGTTTATCCTCGGTCTTATCACAGTATGCAGACCATGACAAAATTTTTCACAACGGGACTCACATTGTAGCAAATCAAAGGGTGTCTGGCAACGAAAAATCGGACGAATTTGCCTTAAAAAGTTATTATAATTGAAAACTTTCAAACCTTAAAAAATTGAAATTTTTAAGGTTGTTGTGTTGACACAAGCCTTTGTATCCCAAATATGGAATAAATACCTTTAGAAGTTGAATATCTTTGGGTATATGCAAGATTATCATCTAAATCATGCCCCATATTTACCGATTAATTGCTCTACTATCCTTTTTCACCTTGATTTTGAGGGTACTATTTGTGCAATTACGCGCAATAAACGCGTCATTAGACATCTTTAAGACTGTCAGGCCAGCGCCATTGTTTTAATTGCCATTCTTTTCCAGATGAAATCACAGCCCCTACATAACCTTTCATCGGATGCAACGATTGGAGTTTCCATTTTGCAGCTTCGGCTATGCTCCCGCGTATTCGTAATAATTGTGCAGGACGGCCTGGGGTTAATGTCACATCAAAAGCGTCAAGGGGGCATGTTAATCCATCACCAATTGCTTTTATATAAGCTTCTTTGCGTGTCAAGCAGTTGAAAAATGCTTGTG
>QQUD01000949.1 GCA_008501785.1 Chloroflexota bacterium | reverse complement strand
GATTACAATGCGACTGTGCCGCGTTTGTTGGGTCGGGGGGAGCATGAAGTGCGCCAAAATGGAGCGGTAGTCACAGATTTCACACTGAAGCGTAGTGGTGCATTGCACGCGGCCAATGGTGGCTACTTGGTTTTGCGGGCGCGTGATTTGTTTAATGAGCCGGGTGCCTGGGAAGCTTTGAAACGAGCACTGGTTGCTGGTGAAGTGCGCCCCGATGATCCGGCATCACGGGGTGGTTCCATTGCCCGTACACTTGACCCTGAACCCATTCCGCTATTTTTAAAAGTTATTTTGATTGGACCGCCACAGCTTTATTATTACCTCTTCCAAGTGGATGAAGATTTCCAAACTATTTTTAAAGTGATGGCTGATTTTGATGAAGTTGTGGACCGCACACCGGAAAATGAACAGCTTTACGCGACGTTTATAGCGACGCGCTGCCATGAAGAAGGTCTGCTGCATCTGGATCGAGAAGCGGTGGCGCGGGTGATTGAATATGGCTCTCGACAGGCGGGTACACAAAGTAAGTTGAGTACGCGATTTGGACAGATGGCAGACTTGGTGCGGGAGTCGAATTATTGGGCGGAGGTTAACGGCCGTTCTCTCATTACAGTGTACGACGTTGAAAAGGCCATCGACAACCGCGAATATTTGAGCAATCGCATTGAAAACCGGATGCGCGATCATCTACTGTCTGGCAAGCAGCTTGTGGCAACAGAAGGCGCGGTTGTGGGGCAAATCAATGGGTTGGCGGTGAGCCAAGTAGGTGATCATGCGTTTGGGCATCCGTCACGTGTGACGACACGCACTTACGTTGGGCAGCAGGGGGTTGTGCAGATTGACCGCGAGGTAGAACTGGCCGGCCAAATTCACAACAAAGGGTTGATGACATTAGTTGGCTATTTGGGCGGTCACTATGCCACAGATCAGCCGCTGTCACTTTCAGCGCAAATCACTTTTGAGCAAAATTATGGCGGCATTGATGGTGATAGCGCTTCTTCAACTGAACTGTATGCACTGCTTTCCAGCCTGTCTGATTTGCCGATTGATCAAGGCATTGCTGTGACCGGTTCTGTTAATCAACGTGGCGAAATTCAGGCGATTGGGGGCGTGACGCAAAAGGTGGAAGGCTGGTTCAATGTCTGCAAAGCAAATGGCTTAACTGGTGACCAAGGTGTACTCATTCCCATTTCGAATGTGCCAGATTTGATGCTGCGCGTGTCTGTGGTAGAGGCGGTTGCGGCTGGTGAATTCCACATTTGGGCGGTGACAACAGTTGATGAAGGCATTGCATTGCTTACCGGACATACCGCTGCTGAAGTTCATGCAGCGGCTAAGGCGCGTTTGCAAACGTTGGCAAATACGATGGCACATTATAGTGGTGTCGATTTGGACACAGATTGATTGGTAACTGTTTCGTCACTGAATGGTTTCAGGAAAACGGCCGTTAACCCCAACCACCCCACACCTACAAACAAAGCGATATAACGAAGCGCGAATAACGGCCGATACAGCCCGAGCAGCAGCATCAGGCCACTGGTCGGTTGCAGTATCATTCTAATGGTTTGGATAAGTTGTGCTAATTCTGGCTCCATCCCCGTGGACAAAAACATGTCCAACCAACCGATGGCGGCGTAGGAAAAGTCGAATGCTGCCAGCCAGGGAAGTTGGTTGCGCAAAGGCAGGTCGCTACCTTGGCGCAAATACAAAGTGGCCGCCAGTCCCAAACCAAAAAATGCTAGTCCATAAAAAAGGAAAACCGCAATCATGTACGTTGCCTGTGATCAGTTTCTCAAATGTGCAAAGGTGATGTTAGATCCTTTCCCGCCGCAAGCATGGCACATGCTGGAATGGTTTTCCAGTGATAAATTTGATCATTTTGCGGGTTAGAGGGCTGAATACGTAAAACATATTTGTTTTGGCAACATTAAAAGCGAATAAACATTAAGAATATTGGTGTGCATCGTCACATCTAGAAGACAGATTCAGAGGCACTCTGACATCAAATTGTTTTATTAGAAGGTTTCAAGAGTGTGGCACACCACCCATGAAAACCGTAGTGCGATTTGGTAAATCGCATATCGAATTAGCAATTCGATTTACACAAGAGACATCATGAACGTGGCACACCACCACCCATGAAAACCGTAGTGCGATTTGGTAAATCGCATATCGAATTAGCAATTCGATTTACACAAGAGACATCATGAACGTGGCACACCACCACCCATGAAAACCGTAGTGCGATTTGGTAAATCGCATATCGAATTAGCAATTCGATTTACACAAGAGACATCATGAACGTGGCACACCACCACCCATGAAAACCGTAGTGCGATTTGGTAAATCGCATATCGAATTAGCAATTCGATTTACACAAGAGACATCATGAACGTGGCACACCACCACCCATGAAAACCGTAGTGCGATTTGGTAAATCGCATATCGAATTAGCAATTCGATTTACACAAGAGACATCATGAACGTGGCACACCACCACCCATGAAAACCGTAGTGCGATTTGGTAAATCGCATATCGAATTAGCAATTCGATTTACACAAGAGACATCATGAACGTGGCACACCAC
>QQUD01000102.1 GCA_008501785.1 Chloroflexota bacterium | reverse complement strand
GGCATTTTGGGGGCCACCTTTGGTTAATATCCACACGATTTGAAAATCACCCAGTGTAACCACAAATGAAAACAACGTGGCGACTAGCAAGATGGGTAAAATATGGGGGAATGTTACGCTCCAAAACCGCTCCCAGGAGTTCGCGCCATCCATTGTGGCTGCTTCGTATAATTCTTTAGGAACTGTTACCAGACCTGCCAGAATCAACATGCCGAAGAAGGGAACACCACGCCAGATATTAACGACTTGAACGGCGGCCATTGCCAAAGTTGGATCGCCAAACCAGGGGATTTTTCCCTCAATGGTGCCCAATTGTTGCAAAAACCAGGTGATGATGCTGTACTGAGAATCGAACATCCATACCCAGGCCAATACGGTTAGAGAGGAAGGTGCGACCCAGGGCAATAAAAACAAGGCTCGCACGATCTTACGCATCCTTACCACTTCTTTGAGTGTTAAGGCCATGAGCAGACCGAGGAGGAGTTTGAAGAAAACGGCCGTTACCGAATAATTAAACGTATTAACAATCGTCTTACGAAAAATCGGATCGCCGACCAACTCAATGTAATTTTTCAGCCCGACAAATTTAAAATCTGGCTGCGCAATCACCTTGTCAGTCAAACTATAGTAGAGAGATAGAATGAATGGATATCCGATTAGCCCCAAAACAACAACCAACATGGGTACCAACAAGATGAAGCCCAAAACGCTTTCATTTTCCAAGGCAGTTTCCCACTGCTTCTTAGATCGCTCGAAAAAAGAGTTAGGCTTGATATTAGCTACGGCCGATTTATCTATAGCGCTCATAAAACATTTTTCCAATGGGAGTACGGTTATCTAGCCGTACTCCCTTATTGGTCTTAGCAGCCTGCGCCACTAACGCTGTTAGAAAAATTACCCACCACAGGAGTAAACAGTACTGAGTTCTTCTTCAGCACGGGTTACTGCTTCTTCAACATCGGTGCCTGTGAGAACACTGGCGAACATATTGACGATTGTCTGGTTCTCGTAAGCCTCTGCAGATTCACGTGATGCCGGGCCAGGCCATCCTGCCAGGTGACCACCATCTGCCGAACCCTTCAAAGCCGCCAACTTGGGATCAACGTTCCAAGGCATACTGGGATCGTCATCATAGTAGTGGAGTAGTGGCGTGTAAAAGGTGATTCCAACCGCAGACAGTGGACCAAGTTGTGAAGGTTCCATCATCCAACGCAACCAAGCCTTCGCAGCCTCAGGGTTCTCCGTGTGTGCTGGAATTGACAACAAGTTCATCTGTACAAACTCTTGTCGCCCTGCCGGACCTGCCGGGTATGGGAAGTGATTCATGTTTTCAGCAATATTGACACCATCTGCTGTTGTGGTCCCTTGCCGCAAAGCTGTCCAATAAATGCTGGTTGCATTTTGCGTTGCCGAGATTTCGCCGCCCAAGAAGGCACGATTGTTGCCACCCTCATCATAGGCGGTCACATCAGGAGCCATGTACTGGCCTAATTCAATCATGTATTCCAGAGCCACTCGGGTCTCAGGAGAATTGATCGCTACCGTACAACCATCTTCATCAACTTCCTTACCACCCATAGACCACAGCAGTGAGTAAGCAAAATTAGCTGAGTCGTTGGGACCCGCCTGATTCATGGTAAAGCCCATAGGAGGCAATCCCGCATCACTAATCATTTTTGCTGCTTCTAGTAATTCATCATAGGTTGTCGGGATCGTATCGATCCCGGCTTCGGCAAAGATATCTTCGCGATAGTTAATTGCCTGAGCCGTGTAAGCGCGGGGGATAGCTCGCCAAACACCGTCAACAACCGAAGCTTCACGACCTAATCCATACCAACCACCATATTTTTCATCTAACTCTTCGGCTATATCGCTCACATCCAATAGCTGATCACCATAAATGAACGCCTGATTGGCAAACAGCTCGCTAATATCACCGCCAGCGCCACTTTCAACAGCAGCAGCAACCTGTTCCCGCCATTCTCGAGAGAACGTGAGGTCAACGGCTGCCTCTGACATGGCTTCAAATGCGCCAGCCTGACTTAATTGCACCTGATTCATTTGTGGGATGAAGCTGTTGCGCATGATGCCTTCAATGGTGACTCCTGGGTACATCATTGCCGGTTCTGCCGGAACTTCAACTTCAACCTCTACCACTTCGGTAATCGTTTCACCTTCAACAACGCGGGTCACTTCAATCTCTTGGGTGATGGTCTCTGTTACCGTCTCTGTAACGACACGGGTTACTTCAACTTCTACTTCTACAACTTGCGGCTCCGCTGCACACGCTGCGAGCCACACAACACCACCTATTATCAATATCAAGAGAGCTACAACACGTTTTGACATTCTATTTTCCTCCAGAATTTAATAAACTTGATGCTAAATTAGAGCCATTTTGGCTCCTTTATCGGGATCAAGAAAAATGACATCTGCTTGCCCAAGAAGTCCAGAAATGCCTACCCATCACAGGAGTATTGCAACGATTTGTGGGGACAAAATATCTGCCGCACCCGCCGAGGGCTGAAGCCCCTGGCTACGAGGTGGAAGGCCCTCCGGGCCTGACTGATTCTTAGCCCTGAAAGGGCT
>QQUD01000141.1 GCA_008501785.1 Chloroflexota bacterium | reverse complement strand
AAAGTGAGTTCTGTGCGTCTTCCGGTTTTATACGAATGCCAACCCTGTCCACGTTTACATTAGAAGTACTTTAACCCATATGCCAATTTTGTTAATGTACTACAAAAATCATAATACCAGGGGCGGGGTAGGTCGGAGACAAGGTCATTTGTTTTCATTACAATCGTGCCGACCTTCCCCACCCCCACGGGAATTGTGTTGAGGTTGATTACAAGCCTGTAACCTCCCATTACAACTCTGAAACCCAGCCACAACCCCATCGCAATCCTCCCATGCCATCATACACATCGAGGTATGACATGATGAAACGATGGTTTATTTTTATTGCGGTGCTGGCGGGAACGGCCGTTATCGCCACCGCCGCCTACCTAGGCTACCAACAAACAACGCCACCCCCCAATCCCCTGCCCCCAGCCCCCGTCACGGTCGCCGTCACCGAAGGCAGCGTGCAACATACCGTCACCGCGCCTGGACAGCTTGTAGGCATCCGTGAACAAGTGTTAGGTGTCGATGTTGGCGGGCGGTTGATGGAACTAACCGTGCGCCCCGGCAGCATCGTACAGGCAGGTGACGTGATTGCCCGACTCGACGCTACCTCCTTTGAACAGGCGCTCACCATTGCCCAATTGCAGTTAGCCCAGGCCAAAACCGCCTACGAACAGCAGTTGGCCGAAGCATCATTGTCCGTTGCCAACAACGAAGCACTCGTGGGCAGCACACAAGCACAGCTTCCCATTCTGACTGCTGCCGAAATCAATTTGCAACAAGCCACCGACGCCGAATCCCGCGCTCAATACGAATATCAAAAAGCGCTCGACCGCCATTGGGAGCCGCCTGAAGTGAAAGAAGCGTACCGGCTCGAAGCCCAATTTGCATCCGACGCCCGCACCGTCGCGCAAGCAGAATACGATGCTGTACTGCGTCAACAGTGGGCTGTTAGCCAACAAATCACCGCCCAACAAACCAATGTGGAACGCGCTGAACTGGCGGCAGATTATCTACAACAATCTGGCGTAGATCCAATGCTGCGGCTGACAGTCGAACAAGCCCAAAAAGCGCTAGACGCGACCACTTTAACCGCCCCGTTCGACGGCGTGGTGCTGGATGTACTGGTGCGACCAGGTGAATCTCTTTTTGCTGGGCAAGCAGTTGTGCTGCTGTCCGACCCAACGGCTGCCGAGGTACGGACGACAGTCATCGAAGAAGATTTATCGCTGGTAACGGCTGGGCAGCCTGTCGAAATATACTTTGACGCACGTCCTGATGTGATCGTCACCGGCAAAGTGGACCGCATTGTGCCGCAGCGGGTCGCAGGTGAAGCGCGTCCGCTGTATCACGTCTATCTCTCGCTAGAAACTGAACTACCCGATGGCGTCCTCCCTGGCATGACGGCAGACGCTTCGATTGTGATTGATGAAGCGACAAATGTGCTGCGCCTGCCCAGAGCATTGGTGCGAGCGCGTGGGGACGGAACGGCCGTTCTCGACCTCTGGCAAAACAACCAAACCATCTCTCGCGACATCCAAGTCGGCCTACGCGGCGACGTCTACATCGAAATTGTCGATGGCGTGGCGGTAGGCGATGCAGTGATTGCCGAATAAGGTGCGCTGCACTTTCCGAAGTGCGTTGCACCTAGAAGAACAACCATGATAAAAGTAACTCAACTCACCAAACATTACCAAATGGGCAGCACCACCGTCCACGCACTGGACGGGGTTAGCTTTCAGGTGCAGGCAGGCGAATTTGTGGCACTGATGGGCCCATCTGGCAGCGGTAAATCGACGTTGATGCACTTGCTGGGATGCCTGGACACACCTACCTCAGGCAGTTACCAGCTTTCCGGCCAAGACGTGAGCCGGTTATCCAAACGTGAACGGGCGCAGGTGCGAAATCAGAGGATTGGCTTTGTATTTCAGACATTTAACCTGCTGTCTCGCGTCAGTGCGCTTGACAATGTGGCGCTCCCCGTGCTGTATGGCTCACGAGAAGTTGCCAGACAAGCCAAACAACTCAGCCGTGAAGCTTTAGAGCGCGTTGGCTTAGCAGATCGAATGCGGCACAAACCATCCGAGCTGTCTGGCGGACAGCGGCAGCGCGTCGCCATCGCACGCGCCCTCGTCACCAACCCAGACATCATCCTGGCCGACGAACCAACCGGCAACCTGGACAGCAAAACAGGTGCCGACATTATGCAATTGTTAACAGAACTGAACAAAGACGGCCGTACCATCATCCTCGTCACCCACGACGCACACGTTGCCAGCTTTACCGAGCGCGTACTGCGAATGCAGGACGGACTAATCGTGAACGGTCAGCATGATGGTTGATTTTTACATATTTTGGGCGACCACAAAGGTACGCCCCTGCAGGAGGTCACAATGTAGGGGCGCACCCTTGTGGTCGCCCTCTTGGAACCCAATTGTAAAGATAACTTGTCTCACTTTGTACCATAACGATTATTCTAAAAAATCTCTGAATTTTGCGATTAATCATTCCAAAAACGACTTAAAAAGATCATGACACCATTAAACACACTCCAAACGGCTCTTATAGGCATTGCTGCCAACAAACTACGGGCGATATTGACAACA
>QQUD01000029.1 GCA_008501785.1 Chloroflexota bacterium | reverse complement strand
GTGTGCATGTGGGTATCGGTATGTTTCGGGTAGCCATCACCAATCTCCATGCAGAACTGATTTGCAATAAAATGATGAGTTTTTCGGTTGATCAACCGGCTTTTGACGTCTTGGACAATATTGCTAATCTTGTGCAAGAAACGATTGACGAATCGAATGTGAACCGACATCGGATTTTGGGAGTCGGGGTAGGCGCGTCTGGTTTGATCAACCATGTCACCGGGGTTAATTTACGCGCTGCCAGTCTGGGATGGCATGATGTGCCAATTCGAGAACGCCTGGAAGCGCAGTTGAATTTGCCTGTTTGTGTGGACAACAATGTGCGGGCGATGGCGTTGGGTGAGGCATATTTTGGTTTGGGGCGTGGGGTGGATGTGCTGGCGTTTATTTACGGCCGTATTGGCGTCGGTGCAGGTATCGTTGTCAACGGTCAAGTCTTTCGCGGCAGCGGTGTTGGCGCAGGTGAAATTGGACATACCATTATCCTGCCAAATGGCGGCGATTTGTGTCGCTGTGGGCAGCATGGCTGTTTGGAAACGCTGGTGTCTGAACCCATTTTACTACAAGAAGCACAGTTACTTGCTGACAAAAACCCGAACAGCATTTTGGATATACATCTCAGCGACGCCGAAAGCAGCCCAATCAGCGGGATGTTTGCGGCTGCACGTGAAGGGGATCAGCCCACGCTGGGTATGATTGAAAATCAAATGCAGTATTTAGGGTTGGCCTTAGCTAATCTTGTGAATGTTTTGAATCCCGAACTGATTATTTTGGGCGGGATGTTTGCGCAGGGGAGTGACTTGATTTTGCCAAAAGTTGAAGCAACGATGAGGCAGTTGGCATTTGCCGGATTGGGTGAGAACGTGAATGTGCAGCCCACTGGTTTTGGCTGGCGTGCTGGTGTCGTGGGTGCTGCATCTTTGGCTTTGAAAGTCTTTTTCTACGAAGCTTCTCGCGAAACGGCCGTTTCGAATATTTGAGCGAACAGTTATAAAAAAGAAATAAGAATTGAGGACACGGATGAACACAGATAAACACAGATTGTTGAAGATCAAAAGGAGTATCTGTGAAAATCTGTGTCCAATATCTGAACTCAGCATTGAGTGATTGCTAAACAAGTTTGAGAAAGAGGAAGAAAGAAGAGTATGCAGGAATTACGTATCGCATTTGTTCCGCTGGCACGACCAACCTTTGATATTTCGTTGGCCGAGGAAGTGACCGCAGCCGTTCGCAACCAATTGTTGCAGGCGGGATATGTATTATCAGGCCCCACTGAATTGGTGATGGATTTGCAAGCTGCGGAAGCGGCTGCGCAAGCGTTAACGGCCGTTCCTCACGACCTGCTCCTCATCATGCAATCGACCTTTGCCGACAGCACCATGATTACCGCGTTAGCCGAAGCAACGAACGCACCGCTGCTGATGTGGGCGGTACCTGAAGCCCCAACCGGTGGGCGGCTGCGGCTTAATTCATTGTGTGGCATCAATCTTGGTGGACACGCATTGAACTTGCGCGAACGGAAATATGATTATGTGTATGCGCAGCCGGGAGAAACGGCCGTTCTCGATAAAGTCCAAACCCTGGCACTGGCCGGACGCGCCCAACGTGCGCTGCAATCAGCACACATCGGCCTCGTTGGTGAACATCCAGATGGCATGGATACCTGTCGTTTAGATGCTGAAAAGCTGAACAATGTATTTGGCGTCTCTGTTACCCAATTTGAACTGGATGAACTCTTCCAAAAAATGGACCAAGTCCCGTCTGGGACAGTTGCCGAAGTACGACGACAAGTGGATGCAGTGCTGCCCAACACGGCTAGTCTGGAACAAAAACCCCTCAACGGCACGCTTAGCGCCTTCGCCGTGCTTAACCAAATGGCATCCGAAAATAATATTGATGGCTACGCCATTCGCTGCTGGCCGGAGATTTTTGAGAAAAAAGGCTGTTCTGCCTGTGGGGCGATGTCGCTGCTGAATGATGCCGAGCTGCCGTCAAGCTGTGAAGCCGATGTCAATGGCACAGTGACGCAGCTCATTTTGCAAGCAGTCAGCGGCAGTCCGACCTTCGATGTGGACATTGTGTCGGTTGATGGCGAGCAGGATCAGGTCGTCATCTGGCATTGTGGCAAAGCGCCGCTGTCGATGGCTGACCCTACCGCACAGCCTGAAGGTGGCATTCACTCGAATCGCAAAGTGCCGTTGGTGATGGAGTTCCCACTGAAACCGGGCCGGATTACAGCAGCGCGGGTGAGTCAGGCAAACGGCCGTTTAACGCTCGTCGTTGGTGGCGGCGAAATGTTGTCTGCACCCAAAAGCTTTACCGGCACATCTGGCGTCGTGCGATTTGATGAACCGGCCGACAAAGTGCTAGACACCATTCTTGGCGAGGGCTTAGAGCATCACCTTGCTATCACGTATGGTGATTATGTGCCAGCGATTGTTGCGCTGGCTGAATTACTAGACTTACCTGTATTGATGCTTTAAGTAAAACGAAATGCGTTTTTAAAATTCTTTCTGAACACTTTTTGCTGCTTACTTAGTTGGTAAATCGTACATTGTAAATTGTAAATCGATCACCGATGACAACAATGTGAAT
>QQUD01000232.1 GCA_008501785.1 Chloroflexota bacterium | reverse complement strand
TTCGGGAACTGCAATGCGAATGACACCATCACTCCTAATCTTCTCGATAATATTTACAGATTCGGCAGCGGCAGCATCGCTGGACGCCGCATCATTGCTTGACTCATTGCCTCCGCAACCAGCCAAAGCCACCATTACGAGCATTATTACAACAACCCATGGGATATAACGGAATTTCATCTTCTTTTCTTTCCTTTCCTAAACGCAATTTCTAAATTGCTGCTTTTTTTGCCACTTCTTTGCACTTTTGACAGCTTTTAAACCAAATATGACCATCCTAAACAGGCCCTTTTACCGAGCCTCTACAGTCAATTTGGTCTCTAAACGTTTGCTGTACAATGAAAGTGGATAACACACAATAAAATAGATAAAGCCTACCATTGTAAAAATGATAAATGGCTTGAAAGTCACATTGTTCAAAACTTGACCTCGGCGGGTCAATTCGACATAGCCAATAATTGAAGTGAGCGACGTATTCTTGATAACCTGCACAAGGAAACCAACTGTGGGTGGAATAGATATTTTGACAGCCTGAGGCAGAATAACAAAGCGGAATTGTTCTAGCCAGCTTAAACCGAGCGCTGTACCAGCTTCCCATTGTGTTCTTGGGATCGATTCCACACTACCTCGCCAAATATCTGCCAAGTATGCCGAGGCGTAAAAGATCAACGCAACGCTGGCAGAAACAATTGCTGGCACATCGAACCCCAAAACAATTGGAATTCCAAAAAAGATTAGAAACAACTGCATCAATAATGGCGTCCCCTGAAAAAATGAAATATAGAATTGAGCAATGCTTTTAATGATTTTATTTTTTGAAATACGCATCATGGTGAGCAACATGCCAATAATGCCGCCGCCAGTAAATGCAATCAAAGATAAAATCACTGTCCATTGCAATGCCTTTACTAGTGCAAACAGTACTTCGTAAAATTTAAATTCTGTCATTATGAGTTAACCGGTGCCTTGCCAAAAATCAACTTGGATCCCAATTGAAACGCAACACGAAAAAGTTGAGCGATGACCAAATAGATAATTGTTATCAAAAGGTAAATTTCAAAATTCCGAAAGGTTCTTGAAGCGACATACTTAGCCTGGAAAGCTAGTTCCTCTGCCGATATCACAGATATAACGGCAGAGTTCAAAACGAAGAGAATGAATTGGCTAGTAAGCGCTGGGTAAACTGTCATCAAAGCAGGTTTCAGGATAATATAAAGGAAGATTTGAAGACCGGAGAGTCCCAATGAGCGCCCTGCTTCTATTTGCCCTTTCGAAATCGCTTCAACACCTGCTCGTACAATTTCAGTCGCATATGCGCCGGTATTTATGGTGAGGGCGATTAAAGCTGCCTGCCACGCTGGGATCAAAATGCCCACGGTGGGCAAGCCGAAGTAAACGAAAAATAGTTGAACCAGGAATGGTGTGTTGCGGATGATTTCGATATAGGCCTGGATAACGCCGGAAAGAATACGATTCTTTACCAACTGTAATCCCGCCATGATCACACCGACTAGTATCCCTAAGACTGTTGCAATCGCTGTGATCCTTATGGTCATCAGCGCCCCTTTTAAAAAGAGATCCCAGTATTGAAAGATTACGCTAAAATCAAAGTCATATCCCATTAAAAAACCTCAATTCTTTAGTAGCAATATTGGCAACCATTCAAATCCACACGCTTACCAATATTCCATTTCTCGCACAAACCTATTCCATGCTGTTGAAGCAGACAGAGGTATACAGATCAGCAATCACCTGAACGCGTTTATTAAATTCTTGGGGTGAATTGGGTTAAATCAATAACATTTGTATAGGCTCTTTTTCTACATTCCTCATACGCTCCCATTTGTGCAATATATCACAAGCAGTATTTTGAACGCATAAAGAGGGTATAAGGAATTCGTAAAGATTGGGATTTATGAATTGGCTGTCCCCCGCTTCCTCCACCTACCCACATCGAACACCACAAAAACGGCCGTATTACCTGATTTCAACCCACAATTCAGTAAGCGAAACGCTTTGGCCGCAATGAGACGGCGAAACCTACGCTTGGCGAGTTGATATAAAAAGGGGCCAAGCTTGTTATCTGACTATTTCTTCAAATCATCAAACAACTAAAACTTGGCCCCAACCTTTTAAGCTAATTCAGACTATTCAAATGCCTGTTATGCTTCTGGAGGTGTCCCTTCAGCGTTAGAAACAACTGCATCAATTTGTACCAAAGCATCCATAGGGATAGCTGAAACGCCAACTGTTGTTCTTGCAGGAAGATCACTTGTGAAGAATGTTGTGTAAACTTCGTTTACAGCATCAATATCTGCGATATTTTTAAGGCAGATATTTATTTTAACGACATCGTCCATAACGTGGTCGACACTTTCTATAATTGCCTTGATATTTTTCAAGCACTGTCCAGCCTGCTCTTTAACACCACCCGCTACCATTTTGCCCGTTTTTGGGTCTATAGGTAATTGACCTGAAATATGATTGTAATGAGAAAAAGCTACAGTGTGTGCGTATGGAACTTTTGGTGCATTTTCCGTATTGCTTGCTTCTATCACAAGTAGAAGGGTGTCTTCGGGAAGTTGTGGTGGTGTACCATCT
>QQUD01000628.1 GCA_008501785.1 Chloroflexota bacterium | reverse complement strand
ATTGTGGACCCTAACCTCATGCCGTTTATCTGGGTGGCGCTGGCAATTCCGGTTTTGATCTTTTTGCAGCGGTGGATTCATATGCATTTGCATGGGATTGCGCTAATGCTGACGGGAAAATCGGAGGGTGCGGTTATTTTATATGCGCTGGTTCTGCTGCCGGGAGTATTTTTGCATGAGTTGAGCCATTGGTTGTCAGCCACATTGCTCGGGGTTCGCACTGGCACGTTTTCGATCATTCCCAAAATGCAGGATGATGGTACGGTGCAGTTGGGGTATGTGGAATATTACAAAGGGCGCAATTTAGGGCCGATTCGGGAAAGCATTATTGGGGGTGCGCCGCTGTTAGTGGGAACGGCCGTTATCATCCTCATCGGCTACCGTGTCTTCAGCGTCACTAATCTCGCTGCTGCCATCCAATCTGGTCACATCGACACCCTCTCCACGGCTTTGGGCGAATTTTTCCAAACCAATGACGTTTTACTGTGGCTGTACCTGCTGTTTGCCATTTCAAATGGCATGTTACCCAGCAAGTCAGATCGTCGGGCTTGGCCTGCATTTTTGCTGATCATGAGTGGCTTAGGCATTGTGCTTTACGTGCTGGGACTTGGAACGGCCGTTATTGATGGGCTGACTCAACCAGCAACAGTCGTGTTTGGCTATTTGGGCCTGGCATTTTCAATTGCAATTGGTGTAGATTTGATGTTCATGCTGCTCATTGCAGCCACCGAAAACATCATCAGCCGCATTAAAGGTGTTTCCGTTGTTTACAGCAGCACTGATGCGCCATCCGGCAGCGAGATGACGTAAAACAGTATATTTGTGTACTTGTATATTTGTGTATTTGTGAATTGAGTTTGCCCAATAAACCAATAAACCATTTATTTCTTCCATTATGTATTCCATCAT
Source organism: Chloroflexota bacterium (assembly GCA_008501785.1). Next base: position 9,612 of record QQUD01000628.1, on the reverse strand, counting down.
CATCACCGCGTATCGTGAACCGGAAACGATTGGTCCGGCTATTGCAGCATTTTTACCGCAAATGCCTGCGGATGCAGAGCTGCTTGTTGTTTGTCCAGATGTGGAAACAACGGCCGTTATTCACCATTACACGCAAATAGACGCCCGCGTCAAACATTGCAAAGACCCCCAACTCGGCAAACCAACTGCGCTCAACATTGGCTTGCAAGCGGCACAACATGACATCGTAATTTTGACTGATGGGGATGTCCTTGTTGATGAAAATGTCATCTCGTCGTTGCTCGCGCCATTTCAAGACGCCTCTGTGGGTGCTGTTACCGGACAGCCTGTGAGCATTAGTCCCCGCATTACCAAACTCGGCTATTGGTCGCGCTTGCTGGTGCATGGCGCACATCAAGAACGGCTGCGGCGCGATCAAGCTGGACAATTTTTACTGTGTTCTGGCTACCTTTTTGCCTATCGCAAAAGCCTCATGCCTACCATTCCCACAGACGCACTGGCCGAAGATGCTGTTATTTCACATATCATTGCCGGGAAAGGCTGGCAAATCCGGTACGCACCAGATGCCAAAGTTTTTGTAAAATATCCAACAACTTATGCGGATTGGCTGCTGCAAAAAGTACGCTCTGCCGGTGGCTATGCGCAAGAATATGTCAGAAATTCGCCTTTCCGCATGCGCTCGGCTAAATTAGAAGCGATTCACGGCACACAGTTGGCATTACGGTTTGCACAAAACGGCCGTGAACTGTGGTGGACGCTGCTGCTGTTTGCGGCGCGGCTGCATTTGTGGGGGTTGGTGTTTTGGAATGTTAGGGTGTGGAAACGGCCGTTATCGGAGTTATGGCAGCGGGTGGAGACGACGAAATGAACGGGAAACAAAAAACGGAAAACGGAAAGCAAAAAACAAAAAACGGGGAATGGGAAAGGGAGAGATCGGCGCTGCATCAGCAGGTGGATACGCTGCCGGAGTTGGTGCGGGGGATGGTGGATGGGTTGGTACAGGTGGTGCGGGCTGCTTTGTCCGATTTGTTATGTCGGGATACGCAGCGGGTGTTTTTGGTGGGGTGTGGGGACAGTTATCATACGCCTTTGAATGCGGAATTGGCGTTTGAGGAGCTGGCGGGGCTGCCTTGTGAGCCGATGACGGCGATGCAGTTTGCCCGATATGGTGCTGATTTTTTGCCGGATGGGGCGAATCTGGTGATGGGTGTTTCGGTGAGCGGACAGGTGAGCCGCACAGCAGAAGCATTGGCGTTGGCGCGGCAGGCCGGTGCGACTACGGTGGCCGTAACTGGTAATCCGACGGGGGCGTTGGCGCAGGAGGCGGAGATTATTCTGAAAACGGCCGTTCCGCCACTTCCTGATGAACTGCAAGGCATGATTGTTCCCGGCACGCGCAGCTACATTGCGTCTCAGTTGGCCCTTTACCTGACTGCCATCCATGTGGGCGAAAAGCGCAGCCACCTCACCAAAACGGCTGCAAATAAGCTGCGTCATGAATTAGCAGGCATCGCTGATTTGATGGAGCAGACCATTGCGCTCAGCGATCCAGCAGCACGCACATTGGCAGCATCGTGGCTGGATGCGGACCGCTTTGTGTTTTGTGGGGCTGGGCCAAATTATGGCACGGCGCACTTTTCGGCGGCAAAGATGATTGAGGCATGTGGCGACACGGCCGTTCCGCAAGACATCGAGGAGTGGGCACATCTGCAATATTTTGAAAAGCAGGTGAACACGCCCACCTTTTTGATCAGCGCTAACAAACGTGATGCAGATCGCACGCAAGAAATAGCAACAGCAGCCAAAACAATTGGGCGGCGCGTGGCACTGGTTGCACCTGTGGGAAGCGAGTTGGTGAAAACGGCCGTTTTCGATACCCATCTCCCCATTGCCGCCCCAATCCGTGAATGCTTCTCGCCTCTGCTCACCTGCCTGCCTGGCACCCTATTTGCCGCCTATCGGGCCCAATTTTTAATCGAACCCTATTTCCGTGACTTCAGCGGCGGCCGCAGCGCCGAAGGCGGCGGCGGCATCTCCCGCATCCGCACGAGTCACCGCATTAGCTAGAGAGTAGAGCTAGAGCTAGAGGAAGGAGTTATTCTTCCTCTAGCTCTAGCTCTAGCTCCCCCCTTCCTATGTTTATAACTTGTGGTGGTATGCGAATTGATTATTTGATTACCCATGAGGGTGAGGCGCGGGTTGGTGAGGTGGGAGGTAATGCGCTGTATGCGGCAGTGGGGGCTGCGCTGTGGTCGGATGAGGTTGGGTTATGGGCGCGAATTGGCGCGAATTATCCGCAGGCATGGTTAGATCGTTTGCGGAAAACTGGGTTTGGAATTGACGGGTTGGTACGCATTCCTGGGCATCAAGATCATCGCACTTTTTTTGCTTATCGTGCCAGTGGTCCACGTGATGACACCAACCCAGCCGCTCATTTTGCCCGAATTGGGCAACCACTGCCGGAAGCATTGAGCGATTACGTGCATTCGACACCCGGTCAGGACGACCCACACAATTTTGAACCCTTGGCAGTGCGACCTGATGATTGGCCGGAGGCGTATGATGGGGTAACGGCCGTTCATCTCTCCCCAATCTCCCTTGCGACCCACTTAAGTGTTCCCCCCCTACTGCGACAGCGTGGCGTACAGCAAATTTGCTGCGATCCTGGCGAGCGCTACATGGTTCCAGACCGACAAACATTCATTCAACAACTCTTACGACAAATTGATGTGTTTTTGCCCAGCGCCATGGAAGTGCGTTCACTGTTTGGCAATGATGTCGATTTGCGGGATGCGGCAAAAACGCTTTGCCGGTGGGGGGCGACGGTGGTGGTGGTGAAAAATGGGAAACAGGGTGTTTTGGTGCAGGAGGGGGAAAACGGCCGTTCTACCCACATTCCTGCCTATCACAAATATAACGATTCACGCATCATCGATGTCACCGGCGCCGGTGACTCGTTTTGTGGTGGGTTTATGGTTGGTTTGTCGCAAACAGCCGATCCGGTACAGGCTGCTAGAATGGGTGCTGTGACGTCGTCGTTAGTAATTGAGGGGTATGGGGCGCTGTATGCGTTGAGTAGGAGGGGGGAGGAAAACGGCCGTTTAGAAACAGTCAACAAAAAACAGTCAACGGAAATTAATTAACGGAAAAAATTACAACTTTCGTGGAGGAAAGTACATGACCTATTTACCTGATGATTCTCGTTATGATTCGATGCAGTATCGGCGCAGTGGGCGCAGTGGGTTAAAGCTGCCAGCGATTACGCTGGGGCTTTGGTACAATTTTGGTGGGGTGGATTTTTTTGAAAACGGCCGTTCTCTCGTCCATCGCGCATTCGATTTAGGCATCACCCATTTTGACCTTGCCAATAACTATGGCCCACCCCCTGGCTCTGCCGAAGAAAACTTTGGCCGCATTTTAGCCAAAGACCTGGCTTCCTACCGGGATGAACTCGTAATCTCCAGCAAAGCAGGCTATCTCATGTGGCCCGGGCCTTATGGAGAATGGGGGTCCCGCAAATATCTGGTCGCCAGCCTGGATCAAAGCTTAAAACGGATGGGGCTAGACTACGTAGACATCTTCTACAGCCACCGCTTTGACCCAGATACACCACTCGAAGAAACAATGGGCGCACTCGACTACATTGTGCGCAGTGGACGCGCACTTTACGCAGGCATCTCCACCTATAGCCCAGAACAAACCAAACAAGCAGCGGCCATTCTACGCGATTTAGGTACACCCTGCCTCATCCATCAGCCCCGATACAACATGTTCGACCGCTGGATTGAGGACGGACTGCTCGACACATTGCAGGATGAAGGAATCGGCTGCATTGGATTTTCACCATTGGCACAAGGCATCCTCACTGACAAATATTTGCAAGGGATGCCAGAAGATTCACGAGGAGCCAAATACAAAGACGAGCTGCATTGGGGAGATAAGGTTAGTCAGGAACGCAATGCCAAGGTGCAGCAGCTCAACGAATTAGCAATAACGCGTAACCAAAGCATGGCCCAAATGGCGATTGCCTGGGTACTGCGCCATCCACAAATGACCTCTGCCCTGATTGGAGCCAGTAAAATTCGACATGTGGAAGAAGCCGTCACCGCATTAGATAATTTGGCCTTTTCAGATGATCAGCTGGTACAAATTGAGTCAATTTTAGCGGATTAAATTCATTAACCTTTTACCAAAAAGCCCTGCCCGAATTGTCTTCGTGCAAGGCTTTTTTGATATTGAATATGTACTGAACGGATGACACGGGTTTTCTTATCCGTCCAACCCATTTTTATCCGTGTCACATTCTCTTTAAGGAACTCGTTGGAAGATGGCGCAATCGGGAAAGACACTATTTGCATTTGTAGCATCCCCAAAGGCTGCATGTTGGGCCACCACCACAGACACGGTATCTGTTAAAACCAATTGCTCATCAACGATTTCCACAATTTCATTCACATCATCTGGAATATCACGAATTGCCGAAGTTTCTGCAATTTGCACATCAGTTGCATTTAGTAGTTGCAAGTACCACTCTTCACGAGGTTGGGAACCAACATCTGATGGCACATGTTCATCATAACTTCCGAGTATAACTTGATAAGTTCCAGGAGGAATTTCAACCACAACAGGAGCAAGTTGTGCATCACTTAGCCCTAAATCAGACCGAACAAAGTTAGTTCTCCCAAACAGATGCACGATCATCTCACTAGCAGCGGATGATTCCGCCGGACAACTTCCAAACACAACAGGGGGCATAGCAGTCGGCGTAAGCGGTGCGGCAGTTGGCGTAGGCGGTGCGGCAGTAGGCGGCATGGCTGTCGGCGTAGGCAGTGCAGCAGTTGGCGTAGGCGGTGCAGCAGTTGACGTAGGCGGCACGGCTGTCGGCGTTGGTGATGGCGTTGTACCGATTGGTGCTGGTGTCTGCGTTGCCATAGGTGGTTGTGCTGTTGCTGAGGCAGCTACTGTTGGTGCAGCATCTACTGTTACCGAAGCAACTGCCGTTACTGTTAAAATTGGCTCAGTGGTACTGGTAGGCTGTGGTGTAGAGATGCTATCGGTTGTCGTCGGTGTTGGAGGGGCGTCTTCAGTCGGAGATGGCATTGGCGTTGGTTCAATACAATATCTTTGTTTACTATATTCCCTTATTTTAACTACACCACTAGAAAAACTTGCAAAGACTCGAACACGAAAGCGATAAGCTCTTGACCAATTGCCTTCTTTAGAAGGGACGTAAGTAATATCAGCATTTTCGGGGAAAGTTGCCACATCATTAATAACCCATCCATGACAATCTGCATCAATGTCAACTTCCAGCACTTCATTATCAGGGGTTGGCGTCAATGTGGGTGATTCAATTGGCAATGTTGTTGGTGTGTTTGTTGGCAGCGTCACAGGTGTCTGGGTTGGAGTGGGTGATGGTGTGTTTGTTGGTGTGTTCGTCGGTTCAGGTGTAGGAGAAAATGTTGGCAGAGGTGGTTCTGTTGTTGAAACGACTACCACAATCTCATCGTCTGGCAGCTCATCATCACTGCTGCATTCTCGATTATTATCCATATCATTACTTTCTGCTGGTGATGAACATTCAGGTCCTGGGTTAAAAATATAGTTGTCGGTTGAATGATCATCGTAAGAAGTGTTTGTAACGCTTTCATTAATATTGATTGATTTGTCTACAGAAATAGATGAAGGTTGGGTAACGGCCGTTTTCACTCCCTCATTTTGCTGTGAACGCAACGCCACATAATCATTGATAAACAGTATCAAGATGATCAAGCAAACAACCGGAACGACATGGTTTTTCCACTTCAATACGCTAAATTTATCCAATAATTTTTCAACAAATTCTGTTTTTGCTACAGTAATTTCTAGCAATATTGGGCAAATAACACCCGTGCAGATTGCAAGAAAATACATTACGGCATCCGGAAACAAAGGCATCACAAATCCTCCCATACAATCGCGAAAAACAAAGCAAGGGCAATGTCTTCACCTAACAGTAAAGACCAGAACAACAATGTAAATATTATTCAGTTTTATTTTCCAATACGGAGTCTGATCACGACCTGTTGGGCAAGAGACTAAAAATTGGGGTCGCGTCCATTTGATTGTATATGGAGTTTTTGATCATATCTTGTGCATTACCTGACAAAAAACTGACAATGAACAAATATTTGCGATAGAAAATAAAAGTGTTGCCATCAAGGCAACAACGGCCGTTTATCTTGCCAGCAAATCTCAGACACAAGGAGTTTGCAATGGCAAGAAAAACAGATCATCAACAATTAGACAACTTGCGTGAAGTTATTATGGAAAACCCTGATCAAAAAGCTGGGTGGTTTGCACAAAAATTGGGACGTGATAACAAGTCCGTCATTCGATCCCTACCTCAGCTCGAAAACCGTGGGGATTTACTTATGGAAGATGATAACGGCCGTATACGCTGGTTTGGTCGCCGTAAATAAATCGTTGCCAAATTCATCAACAAATTTTCAAAAAAGTGGCGTTATTCGGCAACCAAATATGGTATGATTATGCGCGTCAGGTGCTAAGCTAAATAACAAACCCAATACAAAAAGAAATACAGGAGTTTTCAATGTCTTCTTCTGAAAGAAACCGTCATGCATTGATTGATCAAATGGAACGATTGTATCTGGATCGTGCCTGGTCTGACCGGGATATGGCTGACAGAGTTGAAACAGGCAGAGAAAATGTATGGAGAATTCGCACCCAAGTAATGGAAGCAAAGATGGGCATTCCATTTATTAGTGAAAACGGCCGTCATCGCATTGACCGCACGGCCTACATCGCCCATATCAAATTAACACCACCTGAAACACTAGCTCTATACATTGGTGGTCGTCGTTTACAGCAGCATACCAAAACAGGACAAAAAGATGTCGCTTCCGCTTTAGAAAAATTAGCCAATGCCCTGCACAAACCCCTTATCGCTAAAATGGTGCATGCAGCAAAAGTCGTACTTGATCAAGAACAAGACGAACGTCAGGCACATAATTTGCGCGAAATAATGAATGGGTGGATGAATGGCCGGCGCTTACGTATCAAACATCGTGTACCCCACGCTAAAAAAACCCGTGAATACATGGTTACGCCGCTGCAATTAGAGCCAGCCGTTTGGGGAGATGGTGTTTACCTGATTGGTTACAGCGACTTCCACCAGGGTATCACTACTTTCAAACTATCTCGTATTGAGCATGTCACCGTCACCACAGAACCAATTGAGTCAGAAACAGCTTTCGACAGTCACGCCATGCTTCATCATGCATGGGGCATTTGGAACAGTGACAATGAGCCGGTGACTGTAAGGCTGCAATTCACACCTTACGTGACCCCCTATGTGAGAGAAACCATATGGCACCCCGAACAAACCATTCAAGATTTGCCCGGTGGCGGCTGCATATGGCAAGCCGAAATTGCAGAATGGAAGGAGATGTTGTCATGGGTACGTGGTTGGGGAAGCGATGTAGAGGTCTTAGCGCCAAAAGAGATGAAAGAAGAGATAGTTGACAATTTGCGCAGGGCGGTAAAAAAATACCGACTATCCTCTCAAGTGACAAATGGTGAGACACGATTGTTACAACTATGGGGTAAAACGTCTAAAAATCCAGCCATCTTCCACCCGGCTTTGTATCACATGCTTGATGTTGCTCACGTGTCGCAGCAGCTATTGAGCAGTCGTGCTACCCCCCGATGGCGGCACGTTTTAGGACACGCCTTAAACGCCGACCCTGCCACTTTGCATGAGTGGCTGCCCTGGTTCATCGCATTGCACGACATCGGCAAAATATCTGTCCCCTTTCAGGCACAAAATGATGCCCAAAAGCAGCGATTAGAAACCGCAAAATTCGATTTCGGCCGTTACAGCATCGACCACAAAGAATTGCATCACACCATCATGGGAAACATGGCCTTAAAGGAGATGGATTGGGCAAAGCAGTTACCACGTAATTTAAAAAATGCATTCTTGGAAATGGTTTCAGGTCATCATGGCAAATATCAACAATTAGACACGCGCAAAAGGCAGCTGCAAGCGACCCTCCATGAACCAATGGAGTGGGATGCACTGCGTCAGCAAGCTGTCACTGTTTTAGAAAATTGTTTGTTGCTCAACAAACCGCTTACCTGGCCAACTCCTGAAAATGTCTCCGCCGCGATTGCGGCGTTAAACGGGTTTACGATTTTATGCGATTGGTTGGGGTCTGATGAAACTTATTTCAAGCCCAAACCAGACACGCCGCTGTTGGATTATCTCTCAATTAGCCGCCAGAAAGCGCGAGAGCGGGTAGAAAGCGCAGGCTTTTTTGTCCCCGCCATCAGCTGTGCTCCGGCTGCATTTACAGAACTATTTGGCTGGCAGCCACGGCCGTTACAAACAGCTATCGACGATATCCCCCACCCCCTGCTCACCGAACCTACCCTCACCATTATCGAAGCACCCACCGGAGAAGGCAAAACGGAAGCCGCCCTTACGTTGGCGCGTCGCATTGCCCAGGCGCAGGGAACCGATGAAATGTATATTGCCCTGCCAACAACAGCCACTAGCAACGCCATGTACAAACGATTGCAAGAACATTTGCAAGACAGATTGAAGCTACCGCCCGATTTGGTGCAGCTAGTTCATGGGCAGGCGTTTTTGATGAAAGACGATTTACACATTACCCCAATGGACAATGGTGATGGTGAGCCACATCCAGCACTGACCTGGTTTGAGCCAAAGAAGAAATCGCTGTTGGCTCCCTTTGGCGTGGGGACAGTGGATCAGGCAGAGTTGGCGGCGCTGAATGTGAAACATAATGCCTTACGCCTTATCGGATTGGCCGGAAAGGTAGTGATTTTGGATGAGGTGCATGCTTATGACACCTATATGACTACCATTATCGGTCGTATGCTGGAATGGTTAGCCGCGTTGGGAACGTCTGTGGTGTTGTTATCAGCTACCTTGCCGCTCAATAAACGACAATGGTTGGCCGAAAAATACAGTGGCGGCAAAGCAATGCTAGAACATACGGATGCGTATCCATATTTGCTCACCGTGTCGGGAGCATCTGTTTACACAGACACCCCAGCCGCCACAAACGAAAACAAACAAATTCACCTCCACACTCTGCACTTTGCCGAAGAGGATTGGTCAAGCAAGGCATCCTGGCTGTTGCAGCAAGCTGGAAAAGGCGGCTGTATCTGCTGGATCGCAAACACCGTAGAACGCGCCCAGCGCACCTTCCAGGCGCTGTTAGAAATTGCGCCAGACGATATAGATTGCACCTTGCTTCATGCGCGTTTCCCGTTGGCTGATAGGCAGCAGATTGAGGAAGAGATTTTGGAAAAGTATGGCAAAGATGCCGCCAATCGCCCACCGAAAGGGATTGTAATTGGCACACAAGTTTTGGAACAAAGCCTGGATATTGATTTTGATTTGATGGTCTCTGATTTGGCCCCGATTGACTTGCTTTTGCAGCGCATTGGCCGTTTGCACCGTCATGATCGTGCCGATCGCCCCGACGCGCATACTGAGCCGCATGTCTTCATCAACTATGAATTGGACGAACGGAAACAGTTGCGCATTGGTAAAGATCGTTTTTATACACCTTATATTTT
>QQUD01001085.1 GCA_008501785.1 Chloroflexota bacterium | reverse complement strand
TGAAGCTTGTGAATGGTGAGGTACTATAAACATGTTAGAAGCAAAAGATTGCGTTAAGGCAAATCTATATGCTGATGAAGAAGCAGTGATTCAGGATGCACTGCGACATTTGCTGCGTGGTCGGCCTGATTGACGAATTCGACTGGCCGTGTTTCGTTATCAACATGAGGCACTTTCACTGGCGAAAGCGGCTGAAGTTGCCGGTGTTAGTTGGGCGCAAATGCGTGATGTTTTACTTGAGCAAGGCATTGATCCAGCTTTAGGCCCCGCTACCCTTGAGGATGCTCAAGCAGAAGTCACTCAATTACGAAATTATTTATCCAGGTAATCATGAGTGTTATTAGCAACACAACAGTCCTCTCTAATTTTGCGTCAATCGATCAGGTTGATTTGTTGCAGAAATTGTACACACGCTTGTTTATGCCAACGGCCGTTTATGACGAAATTCGTCGCTGGCTTGATGAGGGATATTCTTTTTATCTCAAATGATCCAACTAGGATACCGTTCATTTGTGACAGATTTATCAGTAATTTTGCCAAATAGTGAGTAACACAGCTTGGTCTTTAATTTCTTTCTCTTTCTCTAACCTCTACCCTCAATCCTCTGATATAATGGCTCCTATCAACGTTTCGACAGGAGCTTTTTTCATGATACCCAGCGTGCCCCAAATATTTCTAATCAATTCACATATTTATTTGTTAAATTGATGGCTATGCATAATCGAAAACCAATTTATATTATTCTCGTTTGCAGTCTGACCATTATTGTATTAACTGCTACTTTCCTGCTGCTCACTGAGCAGCGGAGGTTAGTTCAAGATAATTTAGAAGCACAAAGTCGGGCTGATGCTGCGGAAGCAACGGCTGTGGCAGCGTTGAATCAGCGTGCGACAGTAGAGAGTTTGGCTCAATCAAGCCTGGGTACAATTGAGGCTGAACGCAGTAAATTTGCGGATATTGAAGCGGAGGCTATAAGCATTGCTGCTTCTGCAACTGCTGATGCAGCCGCATATGCTGCACAAGAATCCCTCTCTATTACGCAGACTCAAGAAATGCTGGCGTATGAGTTGGCTCTGGAGTCACAAGTTCTGCTCAATGAACAGCCTAAACAGTTTGAAAGGAGTGTGTTGCTGGCAGTTGAAGCAGCAAAACGATTTCCAACGGTTGGCACTGTGCAAGCAGTGAAAGACGTGCTGAATCTTTTACCCCGACATGAAAAGCGAATTTCATTCGATCACGAAATATCTGCTTTTGCGTACAGTCCAAATGATGAATATGTAGCAGTATGGGATTACGAAAGTGACACAATTTGGATATATGATGTCCGCCGTGAACATGTGGTAAGCAAATTTACCTATGATGGGTCTATTAAGAATTTGAATTTTAGTCTGACTGGAAATTATATTATAGGTGAGGATTGGTTGAACGATTTAATTATTGTATGGGATGTGGTAACTGGTACTGAAGTGTTTCAATATACACCTGATAATTATTATATATCTCACGTTGCTATTAGTTCCAATGATAAATATCTTGGGGTGGCAACTGTTGAGATAGTTGAGTTATGGGAATTAGTTACCGGAGAAAAAATAGCAAGCTGGCCCATTGATGAGGGTGAGTTTGCATTTAGTGCTGATGGAGAGGCATTATTTATTGTCAATAATGGGGTTCACCGTTGGGAAATTGTGTCTGGTTCAAATGAAAGTTTGGTTAATGATGAGATTCATGGTGAGAAAATCATATTTAGTCCTCAAAAAAACTATCTCTTCCAAAGCGAATATAGATTTGATTACAAATGGCATCATAATGTTTGGTCATTGTTGACAGGTGATGTAGTAAGCTTGAGACAGCCAAAATCAGCTCGTTTGGAGAAAGTGGTTTTTAGTTCTGATGAACGTTTTTTAGCTGCGATTAGTACCGAAATTTCCGCAGCAAATGGAACATTTGGCTTTGATCATGTGCAGGTTTGGGATGTTGAATCCGGCCAATTAGTGCTCGTATTTGAATATGAAGGCTATGATCTCGCCTTTAGTCCTGATAATCGTTACTTAGCGGTTTCATTAAGCGATGATACCTTACGTGTTTGGAATACTGTTAATTGGCAAGAAGTGAAACGAATTGGTAGTGATGAACGAATTATGGAGATTGCCTTTAGCTCGGATGGGAACCAATTAATCGCAGTACAACCTAATTGGAGAAATGATAACGGCCAACTTGATGTATGGGATATAAATGTGCTACAAACTGAGTTACATATTCGGCATTCAACACAGCCGCAGCCAAGGACTTTAACTGATGTCGCCTTTTTCCCTGATAATAAGGTTGTGGCTACTGGTGGTCAAGACGGGACTATTCACTTATGGAATACAGCAGATGGCTCAGAGGTTTTGACGCTTGATCATGGTGATGAAGTGAGTACGATTGCTATAAGTCCTGATGGTCAGTTTTTATTGTCAGGCGGTGCGAATGATCCACCTCGAAGTGAATCCCCTCCAAATCCTATTAGACTTTGGAATTTAAATGATTTGAATCAAGTATTCACAATGACTCAAAATGCTCATGTTTCAAATTCTTCATTTAGTCCAGATGGGGTGTATTTCTTAATT
>QQUD01000725.1 GCA_008501785.1 Chloroflexota bacterium | reverse complement strand
CGGCCGTTCTCGTCATCCCACGTTGTCCAAACAGTTGTCTTAACATAAATAATTCCCTCGTTTTCAAATTTCCAAAAAGTTGCCTAAAGTGCATCCTTACTCTAACAACTATTTTCAAGTAATCAGTAAGAGGGATGTAAAGATTGTGTAAGCGTTTCTGGCGTGCGAGATTATGAGTCACTCATAACTAAATCAATTCCAGCCAGCAAAGGGCGCTTTCCCTATGCGAAGTGCAAACATGTCTAGTAACCCGAAAGTTTAAGGTAACCGTTTAGGTACGACGCACTTTTACCAAAGTAATGCGCCACAACAATGTCGTTTGCAAGTGCGTCGCACCTTTGGGACTGAACGCTTACAGTTTAAGAATGGGACACAGATTTTCACAGATAATCACAGATAAAACAGGCTTAAATCTGTGTGCATCTGTGAAAATCTGTGTTCTATCATTTCTTACCATCAAAGTGTTGGGCAGCTGGATTAAGCCGTTTTTAACGGCCGTTTGCGATTCGAGTTGCGAAAATACCCTATTCCCAGCACCAGCAAAATGACTGCAACAGAACCCCATGCTGAATAAGTAACCATCGGGACCGTAGGGAACTTCACTGCAATTCCGATATAAGCCCATACCAGCACCAATGAATAAGCAACATTAGCACGACTCAGGCTCATCAATGCAGAAATAACAACGCCAGCTACCAAAATAATGGCTGCCCATACGTCAGGTGCAATACCAAATCCATTCCAATCCAAATAAAATAACAGCTGAGTTGTGTTGGCAATTGTCGCAACCGTAACCCACCCCAAATAGATGCTAAAAGGCACATAAACCGTCCATTTCTCAACAGACGTTACCTGTACACGCCCAACATTCAAAAGCAAAAAAACCATAATTAATGAAAACAGCAGTGCCAGCATGGCAAACAAAGTTAAAGAAAAAACTTCGTAATGCCACAGAAACAGCCAGACCACATTCGCGACAGAACTTACAACATACCAGGGCGCAATCGCACGCAAGCGCGGCGCTTCACGCTGTGCAGGCAAAGCTTGATAAATCGAATAAGCAATCAATCCCGCATAAATTAAAAACCAAATCGAAAACACGTACCCCGCTGGAACAAAAAAGATGTCAAAACGATCCGATATTTCTCCCGTGTTCAGTCCGTTCAACGGCAAGACGTTCGCTAAAACATTCATGCCAAACACGAGCACCGTTGTTACGATTACCAGCACCTGTCTCAATCGATCATTTATCATTATTGTTCTCCTTTGATTTGAAAATAAATATTATTTTCCTAATTTTAGGGATGGTTCAAAATTAAGTTGACAAATTTGTAGAACGATTTGGTAAATCGTTCGCCTGCGATTTACCAAATCGCGCTACAAAGTGTAAACCTGATTTTTTGCTTTTCTGAACCATCCCTAATTTTATCAGGATAATGATTGTCACAGGCAATTTTCCCGGAAACTATGTTAGAACGCATCAAAGAAGCCTGTCCAGCTTCCGGAAAAATAGAGAAATCTATTTAATTCCAATCAGCTTTGATCGCTTTACGGCCGTTTACAAACTTATCAACAGCCACCGCCGCAATCACCCCATCAGCAGCCGCTACCACAGCCTGTTTGATGTGCGAACATAACAAATCACCAATCGCAAACACACCAGGGAGCGTCGTTTGCATCTCCTTATCAACAATCATGCAGCCATTTTCAGATGTCTCAATCTGGTCCATCAAATAATCCGTAATCGGTTGACCACCTTGCAAATAAACAAACGCACCCGACACCGGCAGCAATTCTTCTGCACCACCCCGAGGATGTACTCGAATGGCTTCCACCTTTTCAGTTCCCACAATTTCCTTTAACCGCGTGCCAGTTTTCATCTCAATTTTGGGATGAGCAGTCACTTCATGCGCCAAATGCTCACTCGCCTTCAACTGCGGTGATGGCACAATTAGATGAATTTTGGTCGCAAATTTAGTTAAAAACAGCGCTTCTTCCAATGCTTCATCATTGTTGCCTATCACAGCCACCGCTGCATCACGGAAAAATGCGCCATCACAAGTCGCGCAATAACTCACACCACGCCCCAGCAGTTCTGCTTCACCTTTAACACTATTCGTGCGTCCCATCGACCCCGTTGCCAACACAACCGCCTTCGCATAAAAAGAACCAGTGCCAGCCATCACCATTTTCTCTTCACCCGAAAAGTCAATGCCGACGACTTTGTCTGTCATAAATTTTGCACCAAACGATTCAGCCTGTTGACGCATCACTTCAACCAGTTCTGCGCCGGTCACTGGCCCTGGCACACCAGGATAGTTGCTAATCTTGGTCGTGATCCCCAGCGCACCAGCAGTCAATCCTTTGTCAATCACCAGCGTGCGCAAATCTGCGCGTGCCGTATAAATTGCCGTCGATGCACCACCCGGACCACCACCAATAATAATCACATCGTATTTGTTATCCTCAGCCGTTCCCAGTGAAGAGAGGCCGAGTCCCATGTTGAGTTCCATCGTTATCCCGTTTTTGGTAAACGGTAATCGGTTATCGGTAAGCAATAAATGGCGCTTACCGTTTACTGCTTACCGTTTACTGCTTACCATTTACTGCTTACTAATTACCAGCTACAGCTTCCTGCAATTTCGACAGCAGCATTGGCTCCGGTGCAGCCCCTTCCATGTGGACGGTTTCGTTGATGACGGTGCGCGGCACGCCTTGTACCTGGTACTTCACGGACAGATGCGGGAATTCAGTGGCTTCAACCATATCGGCCGTGACAAATTCACTTTCAAACGCCAATTGATGTGCCATAATGACGGCTTGTGGACAGTAAGGGCAGGTTGGGGTTACAAAAACTTGCAAATGCATCGGACTTTCTAGTTTGTTTACCCAGGATTTAGTTTCGTCAGACAAACCAGAGTCGCCTTTAGAAATCATCATAATATCTTGAATCAGTGAGCTAAATTCGTAGCCTGAGGGGATGCCGTAGTAGCGAATGCCGTAATCTTTTGGTTCGTCACCACCACGCGTCATAGCAATGGCGGGGATTTTGTCGATGTTAAACGTTTCTACAATCTCTTTATCTGCTACAAAATCGTAAATTTCCAATTCCAGTTTATCTGAGAGCGCAGTCAGTTCTTCGGCAATCTGGTGGGTTTCTTTACAATATTGGCATTCCATTTCCTGCGTGAACAAAACCAGCTTGGCGGGGGCTTCCATTTCTGCGAATAATTCCATTAACTGCTTGCGATCTTTTTCTTGTAATAATGACATGATATTTCTCCAATCAATTTTAGTTTGTGCAGGTGCGACGCACTTCGGAAGTGCGTCGCACCGGGTTGTTGTAATTTGAATTTGTTAATCTGAATTGGAGGATAGTTGAGTTGTATAAATGGGCAGTAAGATTCGTGTAATGGTTATGTAAGGAAGCTTCCATTTCTGGAAAAGCTATTGTAAAGTGAGGGTAGCTAATAAAAGTCCTGTTTGTGCAGGCATTTCTGACCTCATCTCCTTGGCATAGGCGGACCAAATGGTCCGCCTTTCCTTTTTATTAAGGTGCAACGCACTTCAGAAGTGCGTTGCACCTTAAGCCATCGGGAGTGTGAAGGTAAAGGTACTGCCTTTACCGAAACCTTCGCTGGTGGCACGTATGTCGCCGCCCATTGCCCACACGAGGTGTCGCGCAATGGTCAAACCGATGCCACTACCCCCGCTTTGCCGTGCGCGCGATGGATCAACGCGATAGAAACGCTCAAAAATGTAGGGGAGTGCGTCTGCTGGAATGCCAATGCCGGTGTCTGTGACTTCGATGTGGGCGGTGTTGTTAACGGCCGTTACCGTCACCACAACACACTCATTCTCAGGTGTATATCGAATCGCATTCCCCACCAAATTAAACAATACCTGCGCCGTGCGGTCTGAATCCGCATGAACCAACAAAGGTGCTGTCAGCAATCTCATTTCTACTTTCAGACGTTCAGCATCAGCTTGCGGCTTTAACTGCGCCACCACCCGTTCCACCAGCGATACAATATCAAACGTCCCAAACTGCAATGAAATTCGACCCGCTTCCGCACGCGAGAGTGATTGTAAATCATTGACCAGTCGGTGTAAGCGGCGCACTTCTTGCAACATGAGCGCGTATGTCTCTTCGTTTTCGGGAAAAACGCCGTCCATCAAGCCTTCGAGGTACCCATTCAAACCGGTGAGCGGCGTGCGCAGTTCGTGGGACACATTGCCGATCAGCGCCACGCGCTGCTGCTCAACTTGTGCCAATGATTCGGCCATCTGATTGAAGTTGGTCGCAAGTTGAGCGAGTTCGTCGCTGCTCGGTACATCGACGCGCTCGTTGTAATGGCCGCGGGCAATGCGCTGGCTGCTGTGAGCAATTTCATTTAACGGCCGTAATATCTCCCGCGCCAGCAGCAACCCCGTTCCCAAACCAGCAAGAATCGCACCAAAGGCGGCAACGGAAACGGCCGTAAACACCGACCGCCGAAACGTTTCTAGCAAATCGGCCGTGGCCTGTGCAACCACATCCGGGTTTTCCATTTCCAGCAGACCCGCCAACTCAGCCTGTACATTTCCAGGAACCAGCGTACTCATGATGAACGCAGCCATTACCAACACAATCACAACGCCCACAATCACCACAATCATATGAGCCAAAATAATACGCCATTTGAGCTGTCGCAGGATTTTTTGCATAGCAAAAAAGTCTATTAGTCCGGGAGTCTTACAGTCTTTAGTCGGAAGTGCTTTGACTACCAGACTACTCGACCAAAGACTACCCGACTTCTACGCTTCCTTCTGATCAACAAATTTATAGCCGACGCCACGAACGGTTTGAATGAGGGGTTGGCCGGTGGCTTGTTCAAGTTTACGACGGACCTGTCCCACGTAAACATCAACCACGCGGTCGTTGCCGTAGAAATTAATGCCCCAGACACGATCAATGAGTTGTTCACGGGTGAGCACACGACCTGCGTGACGCACCAATTCGAGCAGCACATTAAATTCGGTGCTGGTCATTTCGATTAACTCATCGTTTGCCGTCACTTCGTGACTTTGGGGGTCAATAGACAAGTGTTGGAAATGAAATCCTGGTTTGGCTGGCGCGGTGCGGCGGTTGCGACGTAAGATGGCTTCGACACGAGCGACTAATTCGCGAGGGCTGAAGGGTTTGGTCAAATAATCATCGGCCCCGATACGCAAACCGGCAACACGATCATCTTCTTCGCTGCGGGCGGTAAGCATCAAAATATACATGTCTGACATTTGGCGAATGTGTGCGGCGACTTCCATCCCATCCATTCCCGGCAAGTTTAAGTCGAGAATCATCAATTCAGGCTGTGATTCTCGGGCCAGGGTAATGGCGTCAAGGCCATTGTCGGTACAAACGGCCGTAAACCCCGCACTCTCCAAATAGGTTCGAATCACCGTGCGAATACTACGTTCATCTTCAACAACTAAAATCGTGCCAGCGTTCATTTTTATTTCCACACTGTAGATACGGAAAAATTATCCGTATCTACCAAATTTCAAACTTGTCGGGCTGCGATGAACGGTAATTCGCTCATGGTTGGATGGGCACCGTAGAGGTTCCCAAATTCCTGAATGGTTAGATTGGCTTGAATGGCAACCATGACCGGTGCTAAAACGTCGGCCGCATGAGGGCCAACGGCGACGGCACCTGTGATACGGCCGTTTCCCTCATCATACCCCACCTTCACAAACCCGTCTGCCCGCAGCAAATGCCCTTTCATGCTTTCCGCGTAAGAAACCTGCACGGTTTTACCGCTCAAGTCACCAATCTGAGCCACCTGGGGTTCGGTGTAAATGGCCGACACAACGGTTTCTGATTCATAAGGGACAGCACAATCACCAGCAGCATGTTTTCCAGCCACCCAAGCCTGCGCCATTGCGCGATTGGCAATCATCGGGGAGCCAGTGACATCACCAGCTAGATAAATATTGGGGTTGGCAGAACGGCCGTATTCATCCACCGCCACCGTGCCATTTTCAACAGTCAAACCTGCTGCTTCCAAATTCAAATTGCCTACATCCGGTTTGCGCCCAATTGCCAGGAATGCCATTTCGGCCCTGCGTTTCGAGCCATCTGCCAGGGTGACGTTGACAAAATCTCTCATGTCATCAATCGCAACCGCACGTTGTCCCTGCACCAATTTCACACCATACTTTTTCATCGAATCGGACAAAAACTGACCCGCAGCCGGATCAAAATCGGGCAAAACGCCTTTTTCCTCAACAATCCAGGTAACTTCTAACCCGAGACCACAAAACAGATAAGCAAACTCGCTGCCAGTTGCGCCACCACCAACCACAATCACACTTTGAGGCAGCTTTTTCAACGCGCTGGCAAACCGAGGGGCAATCACACCTTTGCCATTGGGTTTCATGTCTGGCGGAAAGATGGGAACTGAGCCGGTCGTGATGATGAAAGCATCTGCTTGCAAGTCACTCGTGGCGTTGCCTGCTTTATCTCGTAATTCGATGGTGTTGGGGGTGGTGAAAACGGCCGTTCCCGTCAAAATCTCAACATCCAAATCGTGCAGCGTCTGCTGCTGCTGTGCATGCCAATCAGATTTCACCTGTTGCAATCTCACTAACACATCAGCAGGAGCCGGTTCCACAATCGGCGGATGGGAAACACCTAATGCATCCGCTTCGTGAAACACGCCGAGCGTTTCGGCAACAGTCAACCATACTTTGCTGGGCAGCAAGCTGTGCCAACCAGCACGCCCACCAACAGGCGCATTACTCACAAGTGTGACATCGGCTCCCGCATTTTTTGCGGCCTTCGCCGCTTCAATCCCCGCCGGACCACCACCAATGATTACAATTTTTTTACTCATCTGTCTTTTCCTTAAATGGAGTTGCAAGGGGCAAGGTGCAGATCACAAGTCGAAGGTCATGAGTTGCTAGTTGCAAGTTTCTTAAAAATCTTTCCTTGCCCCTTGCATCTTGCCATTTGCCCCCTTATTTTTTCACCTCAAGTATAATCCTGTTTGTTAAAAATTGCGCAATTGAAATGTAATGATTGTGTAAGTTTCAGTCGCTTGTGCTTGCGACGAATTTATCTGAATGCCATAATGTAAATGAGAAAAAATCCTTTCGGATGTTTGCTCATCAACTCACAACTTCCCAAACCGCATTCATCTTCTCGGAAGCTGCAAGACATCGTTGCCTCTCAGCACACCTGTCAAGTTTCCGGGAAGATAATAAACTAAAATCAAAGATTTCGCAGATTGCACAGGTTTTCTGCATCTGCGAAATCTGCGAAATCTTTGATTAAACACATGAATCACATCACCACGATTTCAAGTACACCCCTACAACCCAAGCGTATTTTTACTTTTCTGATTGGGTATCGTTGGTTAAGTTTGATTCCGCCATTGGGATTATTGTTGATGCGGGATGAACGGCCGTTTCTTTTCGCCCTCCTCATTGCCACTACCGCTAACCTGTTGATCACACGCTCATATCGACAGCTAAATCAAGCATTGCAATCACACCCCTGGCTGTTAGTGCTAGATTTATTGATGATGACCGGCCTCATCGCGTTTTCTGGGGAATTGGGAACAGCCTTCTATCTGTATGCACTGAATCCACTGCTGATTGCTGCCTTTTTTTTCGGTATGCGCGGCGCACTCACAGCAACAACTAGTTCGCTGCCACTGTACGGGATGATGATGTTGGTCAGTGGCAATTTTGGTGAATTGTTTAATGGGATGCCAGCGTTAACGGCCGTTATCGGCGCATACCTGATCAGCGGCACCTTCGGCTTTGCATCCAACCTCGTGCTCAAACTAGAAACGGCACAAACCGAACTCACCCGCACTCACAACGACCTGACGCTGCTGCACGATTTGACCGTTGCGCTGCAACAAGCCGCCGACGTCGAAGCCATGCAGGAAATTGTGCTGGAATCGATTACCAGCAAACTCGGATTTCAACGAGCGGTGATGGGGCTGGTGGATGAGGAAACGCCTGCACTGAACAAAGCCGATGTAGCCGTTCTCACCGGCTGGGTCGGGCGCCTGCGTTCAGGCAGCATTCTCACCACCAAAGAACTCACCCACCCCACTCAGGTTCCTCTTTCGGCAGAAGGTGGGCTGGTGGCACAGGCAGTGATGGAACAACGCATTTGTCAGGCCACCGAAGGTCCCTGCACAGCCGACAACTTTCTCAACTCCCACTTTGGCATGAAAGGCTGCCGCATCTTCCCCATGCTGTTGGCCAAACGCCCCATCGGTGTGCTGCTAGTCGATGCACGACAAGGCCCCGACATTGAAGAACGACTGCCGCTGCTAGAATCGGTGGCGGGACAAACGGCCGTTGCGATTGGTTCGATGATGACGCGATTAGAGCGGGCAAGGGAAACGGCCGTTCACGAAGAGCGCATCCGGTTTGCCCAAGATTTACACGACACGGTTTCGCAGGCGCTTTTTGGCATCGTGTTTACGCTCGATGGCTGCCTCAAACTGCTGCCCGACCAGCCCGACATCGTCATCCCTGAACTAGAACGCGCACTCGCCTCCGCCAACACCGTGCGCTCCGAAATTCGACAAACCATTCTGGACATCTGGCCCACCACCCTCACCGCCGAACGGTTCACCGCCGATCTGCGTCACTACGCGAATCGAGTCATTCATTTCAATGGTACGCAACTAACCTTCGACATTCGCGGTGATTTTGCCTCCCTCTCCCCCCTGGCCCGCCGCAGCCTGTACCGCATCTCGCAAGAAGCATTGAACAATATCGCCACTCATGCCCAGGCAGAAAGTGCAAGGGTATGTGTGGATGTGGAAAACGGCCGTGCGCAGCTCGTCATCCGCGACGATGGCTGCGGCTTCCCCCTCAAAACCACCCTCAACCAACCCACCACCCACGATCACTTCGGCCTCCCCGGCATCCAAAAACGCGCCCAATCCCTCGGCGGCGAATGCCACATCTTCAGCCAACCCGGCGCTGGCACCTCGATTGTTGTTGATATTCCCGTTTAAATGAAACTGTATTACTGAATTGCTGCTTTTCAATTGACATCTGACACAAAATGACTTGAGGTAACCCAGTCGTGATCCCCTAGCCAAGCACCAATATCCTATGATTGATACAATGAAATCTGTGCTGGCATGTGTGCCATTCAAGGATAACAAACAATGCGTGGGGTTTTGAAAACAGTCTCAGGCCAATTAACCTGCATCAAATGCCAAAAACCTGGCGCTAAACCGCTGCCGGAAGCTATCAAACGCAAACTCGTCACTATCACGCTCGCACCCTTTTGGCATCAAACGGGCAAAAAGCTAGCGCAACAGCGCGGCATTTCATTCTCTCGGTATATCGAGGAGTTGATTTATCCAGATTCTATGCGTATGGAATCTGCTGAATAATATTTTAGCAGTCAAGCATTAGCCGTATCATTTTATGAAGCTAGAGATAACAAAAGGAAGATGCAATGAAATTTTAAAGTGAAGCCATTTGTAACTCTAGACCACCTACAAAAAGACTTGCAATGTAATCTGAATTCAAACGGGAGATGAAATGATAATCTCAAACAAATCTGATTTTGTGTACATAATTTTCAAATCGCCTGGGCCAAAAGAAACGGAGCTGGAAAACGAAGTTTATGATTTGCTTCTTCATTTAGAAAGGCAAGAGCGTACAATACTTCTTCCTACTCCAAGACAAGTGGAAATTCGAGAATTGCCAAACCCAGCCGATAAATCTTATATACTTTCTGCACTAACTTCTTTTGCAATAGCCTTTTTAACAACAGGAGAAGAACTAAAAACTGGAAAAAAGACATCCCCTACTGATCTGAACACACAAGAGTGGATGTTAAATTTTCATAAAGTTGAAGCTTTCCAAAAAAGATATAGTCATGCTCAAGTTGCTTGGATTTCAAATCGACAAGCAGAACAAACTTTCGATTTTTTACAAAGCTTACAATCAAGCAATGATGCACAGCTAACAGTGAAAAAGAAGAAAAAAAGGAAATGGTGGCCTTTTTAACAATGATTTTGATGACGAAATTATGTCTCTTTGGAATCTCAAGGGGTTGACAGCACATATGGGGTCATGCAATGAAATACTGATAAACGCTTAGGTCAAGCCATAAACGGCGAAATAGACTGTCAACCCGCTGAAGACCAATTGATGTGGCCGGTTTTTGACCATGCAACTCTGCTTCTTTGGTCTCTGACCATTTTTTCTTACTCCGGTTCGTCTATTTTGAGTGGAATGGAGAAGGTTTCAGGAAAACGGCCGATTACCGCATCCACCAACGCCTCACCCATCGCCCAAAAGCCTTGCGTTGATTTAAGGTTTGTACCTTGCCAGCACCAATGCCAACGGCCATCATCATTCAGCCAAAGTACCAAGCCCTGAGCGGATAGCTCATCAAGAATAAAGCCGGTGTGCCTAAGAAAGGTGTAAGCTGCTGCTGTTGCACTCGAAGGGACGATTGGCATGGCACAAGAATTCCCACCCAATGCGGAATTTGATACAATTACATCGTTCA
>QQUD01000669.1 GCA_008501785.1 Chloroflexota bacterium | reverse complement strand
TTGTTAGCCCGCAACCATCGCTTTCCACCAGGATTTTACAGCGTGCTTGCTGGCTTTACCGAACCGGGTGAAACACTTGAAGAATGTGTGCATCGGGAAATCAAAGAGGAAGTGGGAATCGATGTTACCAACATTCAATACTTTGGCAGCCAATCCTGGCCGTTCCCCCACTCGCTGATGATTGCATATACAGCTGACTATGCTAGTGGTGATTTTGACCTCGAAGAAGCTGAAATTGCTACGGCTGACTGGTTTGCTGCTGACGACCTTCCCAATATCCCCCCACGCATGAGCATCGCCAGACGTTTGATCGATGATTTTTTAGAAAGCAACAAGAAATAAAAAAGGGCTGGTGTTTTCGCACCAGCCCTTTTTTTGAATATTCGAAATTATCCAGCATCGACGAGAAGTTCAAAGAACCCGCCAGCCGCAGAAAAATCACGAACGCGCAAGATAACTGGGATATCTTCGACAAAGGTGTAGCTCAACACTTCCCCATCACCTGCGAAGCCATCATCGGCAGATGCTAACTCGTTGCCGTCCAGGTCTAAGATTTCCAGCACACCATCACTTTCTTCACTGGTTTCTAAGGTCAGGTTGACTGTCTCACCGGCAGCGCCATTAAAGTTATAGTCAATAAAGCCATCATTGGTGTCAAATCTACCTTGAACTGTATCATTATATGCGAGATCAAATTTGATGCGCTCTGTGCCAAACATGCTCACAAAATAAGACCCTGTGCTTTCGCCACCATCCTCCGTACTTGCCTCTGGGTCGTATCCAGAGATGCGGAAATAATAATCGCCATCTTCAGAGATGATGGTGCCAAAACCTTCAGTGCCAAGGTGACGATCAAACGATGCTAATTCTTCATCATCATTATCATCACTATAAACACCGACAACGACGTCTAATTCACCTTCAGGCTCAACTAAAATGAAAACCGTCTCATTTTCTTCAGCTTCAAATGGGAAGAAATGTTCATCGCCAACGTTTTCAAGTGTATCACCAGCAAAAACAACGGTTCCAGATGGCCCTTCTAGGAAAACTTCAAAATCACCAACCATACCTTCTTCAAATGTTGTCACCACTACTGAATACTCGCCATTAGCAGGAAGTTGTGCGGCAACTGCTTCGGCTCTCAAGTAGTTATCTTTTCCTTCTGGAATCAAGGAGTTTCCATCTGCATCGATGATGTCAATAATTACATCAAGGTCTTCGTCTGGAACAACAGTAACAATTGAAATGTCACCTGCATTGCCGGAAAATAAAACAGCGATTGAACTTTCCTCACCTGTGAATGAACCTGTATAGATTTCGTTATAATTCATGGAATCTATAACAGTGCTCCCTTCTGATGTCGGTGCAACGACACCTGATTCGGAAAATGTGATTTGGTATTCGCCAGCATCGGCATCGCTAAATCCGGTAACAATAATTTGATAAGTACCATCTGCTGGAATCTCTAATTCCAAAATCGATTCTTCATCAAAGCTGTCATCAATCGCACCAGCAGGCAAAATTGATGTGCCCGATTCATTTACGACATCAACAACAGCGTCCAAATCTTCGGTTTGGGGAGCAACGACAATATCGACTACTTCACCTTCTAGCGCAAGGAAATCCCAGGCTGAAGAACCACCTGCTGGAACAACGGATGTCACCTGATCACCAAAGAGCAAGATGCCTTCGCTTTCTAAAATTTCAACATTATCACCGATGTCAGGGATTGATTCGGCTGCGGTTGGTTCCATTAATTCAATGGTGGTTGCCATTGTCTCAAAAATGGGCATGAATTCTTCAGCTGATTCTGAAGGTGTCGCACCAAAAGCAACGGCTCCACGTGTTTCGTCAATTAGAATGACGAGATATGTGATTAAGGGTGTGCCATTATCGGACGTGCTGTTGATAACGGCCGTTGCCGCATCAACCCCATTAATCGTTGTCGCTGTTGGTCCTTCAACGATTTCCGAATCCTCACCTAATCCCAGTTCACCTGCCCCTTCACTCAGCACAACAACCGGATCCAGGCTGCCAAAATCATTTTCAAAATCCTCCGTTGGTCCCGAAATCACCACCATCACACCACCTTCTTCACCAGGGTCTGGCGAATCCAGCAGTTCTTCGGCAGAGGCAAAAATTGCCAATCCAAATAATTCGCTGTTAAACCATCCATCAGGATGGCTAATTTTGAATCCACCTTCGGGACTTTCGAATTCTACAAATCCGGCCGACGGCTCTGGTGTAGGAGATGGTTCTGGCGTTGCGGTTGGTGGCACAGGGGTCTCTGTGGGTGGCACAGGGGTGTCGGTTGGCGCAGGTTCATCCGTTGGGTCTTCTGCTGGCGTATCAACAGGGGTATCAGTTGGGGTATCAGCAGGGGGTGTTTCGTCATCCCCGCCCCCGCAGGCGGTCAAAAATAGACCGAACAAAATCATGGCAACCAGTGCCAAACTAAAACGGGTAAAAATCTGTTTCATGGAAAGTTTCTCCTGTAATAAATTAAAAATAATCATAAAAGTTGGCTGAATTGATCAGAATGAGGGGTTGTTTGCATAGGTAGCATATCTAAATAGTGACGAGGTTAGCGTCGTTTGCAAATAGGACGTTTGACCCAATTGCCCCATCAACACTAAACAGGTTGTTAACTCCCGCATTATTGGAAAATGATCTTGCATTCAAACTTACAATAAATGGAATGCTTGTCACCCCTAAAACGTTGAGAATTATAAACAAAAAGCGATCCAAAAACGATCTAAAAACATACAAAAAACAGGACCATTGGTTGGATATTTATTTTGCGCGATTCATCCAACGCAAGGTTAATTCGCGTATCCGCTCTGCGCGTTGACGAATGACGGTGCAGTCTGGCAGTGCGTCTACGAACATTTGGCCGTAACGCTTGCTGACGACACGCTTGTCTAGGATGAGTACCACGCCTTCATCTGTCTGGCGACGATTGAGGCGGCCAAACCCTTGCCGAAAACGCAGCACCGCTTCAGGGATGGAATATTCAAAAAACGAATTGTCAAATGTTTCGGACCGAGCCGCAAAAATGGGGTCAGAGGGGACATCAAAGGGGAGTTTGGCAATGACGACGGCTTGCAGCGCCGTACCGGGCACATCAACCCCTTCCCAGAAAGAGCGCGTACCGAGCAGTACAGCGCGTGCATCGGGGTGCTTAAATTGGTCTAAAAGCTGCTGACGCGAACTGCCCTGCGATTGGGCCAGTGTCACAATGCTAGCTTCGGATAAAGCATTTTCGATGGAGCGGGCGGTTTGGGTAAGCTGCCCATACGATGTAAACAACACCATTGTGCGTCCACCGAGTGCAGTTGCCACTTCAACAATGGCATCTTCGAGGTAGCGCTGATAACCGGGTTGGTTTGGTTCTGGCATGTCAGAAACTAAATAAAGCAGCGTATTACTTTTGTAATCGAAGGGGGAACCTACGGCCATTTCATCGACATCGTGCCCGTGCAGGCGGTCTTTGATATAGGTGAAATTGGCTTCTTGACGGGCATCTGGCCCAGCCGTTCGCATGGTGGCCGATGTGAGAATGACGGTTTCTTTGGCTTTGAAAATGTGTTCTTCGACCAATGGCCCGACGTGCAGTGGTGCAGCATGGAGAGAGAGACGTTCTTTGAAGATTTCAACCCAGTAAATCATGTCATCTTTGGGTTGGAGGATGATGCCATCGAGGTTGGTGCGAGTTTCTTCGAGGGAACGGCCGTTACTCATCAACGACAACACCAATTCCTCAACCCCTTCCACATCCTCAACCAAATCACCCAACCCCTTCGACAGCTTTAAAAACCCATCCGCGATGCCATGTAAATGTTTACTCAAATTATCCCAGCTTAATTCCAGTTCATCGTAATCGGGCTGCGAGCGTACCGCCTTTGTCACCCGAATTTGCTGGGCAAATTGGCTGCGCCGGTTAAGTTTGTCGGCCAGGAAGTAGCTGAGCGTCATGAAAAATTCGTCTAGCCGTTCCCGTGCATACTGACCTTCCTGGCGCATCCCTTTGACCACGGTTTCGAATTTGTTTTGAGTGTCAATTGGGACGGAGCCTGCGATTTTCTTTTGTAAATCGGCCAGCAATCCAGAGCGGGGGGCTGTGACTTCATCAATAATGGTTTCTAAAAAGCGGCGGTCGGCACGGAAGCTGAGGCCATCGGTGACGGCCGATTCCAAATGATGCGCCTCATCCACAATCAAATCAACAAACTCCGGCAGTACCAAATTGTTGTGTGCCACGTCTGCCAGCAGCAGCGAATGATTCACAATCACCAGATGGGCCAACTCCGCTCGTCGTTTTGCCACATGCAGCGGACAATTTTCACTGGCGCAATGATCTGCGGTGCAGGCCGGATTTTCGGCATTGAGCCGCGACCACGCCATCCGTTCCCCCGGCGTGCGCAGCGTTAGCTCTGCCACGTCACCCGTTTCAGTGCCCGCCAGCCACGGCAAAATGCGCGCATATAGCACCATTTCATCAGCACTGTTGGGTCCGCTGTGCCGCATCTGTTGGAACAGGCGGGTACACACGTAGTTACTGCGCCCTTTGCGTACTGCAGCCCGTAGTTCAAATGGCAGCAACCGTTGCAGTTCGGGAATGTCTTTGTTGATCAGCTGGTCTTGCAAGTTTATGGTGTTGGTGGAGATGACCACGCGACGGCCGTTTTCGTTCGCCCAAAACGCGGCTGGTACTAGATACGCGACACTTTTGCCTGTACCCGTGCCCGCTTCCACCATCAAATGAGCGCCATCATTAAATGCCGTCGTCACCACTTCCAACATTTGCACCTGCTGTGGCCGGTACTCAAAATCGGGAAACGCCTGATCGAAATTACCGCCGGGGCGAATCATTGACGACACAATATCCACATCTAATTCGTGCGGTGTCTCTTCGGGGGCTAGCAACTGCCCTGTGGGACGTGTCGGATTAAACAATCTGGTAAGGCGTCCCTTGCGTGGTGATGAGCCATCACGCGCCGCCTTTTCTGCCATGACATCATCAAAAAAGATAGTTTCTGGCCACCCCAACTGCGCACCAGACTGCACAATTTCATGCAAAACATCCATATCGAGTGCCAGCGCTTTTTCTTTCAGCGCCAGGAAAAGCTCTAGCGTTTGCTCCGCATCATCAAAGGCACGGTGTGTTTGTTCGCCTGCTGGATTGGGCAAATTGAGATAGCGTACCAGCGATTCCAATCCAAACCGGCCCGCCTCAGGGTACAAAATCGAAGCCAATGTCACGGTGTCTACCCGATGATTGCCCAAACCAAGCCGTTCTTCTCGTAAAAAGGCGGCATCAAACCCGATGTTATGACCTACCAGCACATGATCGCCAATCACGGTGCGCAGCTTGGAGCGCAAGGAGAACATCGATGGCGCATCATCAACCATTTCTTGGGTGATGCTGGTCAATTGGGTAATAAATGACGGGACTTCTCGATGTGGATTTACTAGCGAACTAAACTGATCTAGAATATCGGCATCGCGAAAGGTGATGGCTCCGATTTCAATAATAACATCATTTTTGGCATCTAGCCCTGTGGTTTCAACATCAACAACGACATAAGTGGTAGACATACGTTTACAAATCCTGTTTAAGTGTTTCGCATTACACATCAACTGTAGATTTGCTTAGGCTGCGAAACACTAGAAGCCCTATCCCCAATAATGAGGAAAGATTATAGCACAAATGTTTTTATGATGAATCACGAATTTGGTGAAATGGGAATCACGAATTGTACGAATGAACGAATGAAGACGAATGGGGGGAAACGGCCGTTTTCTAACAATCAACGGGCAACAATCAACGGGGAGCAATCAACAGCCTGTGCTGCGACCGGTTTCTGTGCATTTTGAAAAAGCTTCTTGACTTAGAGTTAACTTCAAGATGTAGAATATTGAAAGTTCATAAGATACAGCAATCAGTGGGTAATGGTAAACGGCCGTTTCCTGACCAACAAACGCTTTCAGCAGCAGGAAATGGTCAGGAGATCAAAGCATAGAATGGCACAGTCTGAAGGTGTGGTTAGAGAGGATGGTGTATTGCAGCACAATTGTTTGAACCGCGAGCCACGAAAGGGCGAATTTATATTGACAGGCGATTTTGCATTATGATATAATGCAACCGGTTGCACCAATTGTGCATTACTAAAGATATTATGAAGGGTAAACCGGTACGAACCATTGCAGATATTTAATGTTGTCAGCATCGTACACCTGAGCTAGGGAGATTGCTTGTGGAAAATTTGATTCAATTTTCTGAAATATGCATTGTTCCCAATGTTTCTGTACCTGTTGAAGTAGTTGAGGTGAGTTTACCAAGGTTGATTTTTTTTACCCTGCATTGCAACCGGTTGCAATGAACGAGCGGGGCGCGGAAATTTTTTTTTGAGAGTGGTGCAACCGGTTGCACTTCGTGGATTGCTTTTATATATGGAAAGAAACACATTGTGATGAACTGTTTTGCGATAACTAAGCCAATTGCTCATCATCTATCTGGAGGTAAATTATGTTTCAAAATCAATTGATCAATGCCGTCGTTGCATGGGAATGGCGGTTAAAAATCGAAGAAGAAAAACGGAATAATCTAAATGGAGAACCACATCATAATAACTTAGTGGCTCCTCAATCTCGTCAAAAAGCACGCAAATTCAGCTTGATACCGATTATTAAGCAGAAAAAAGCGAGCCAACCCGTTTGTTGTGATGGCGCTTTGGATGCGTATTAGGAGGCTAGCTGTTGTGGTTTTTGCATGTTTGGAAGGGGAGAGGCGGCCGTTATCTAACAATCAACAATCAACGGGCAACGGGCAACAATCAACGGGGAGCGGGAAACGGCCGTTTCCTCATCAACAAACCCTATATAACAAAGATAAAGAAATGGTCTGGAGATCAAAGAAAATGGGTCTTCAACAAATTGTGTGAATTTCGCCTTATCCGCTAGGCGATGAATCGCCCAGCTAAAGAAGAACGCCCGATTATGGAAGTTAAATAAATAATCAGGTAATAGAAAACTACAAAATGTGGCCCTGTCATTCCCGCGCAGGCGGGAATCTACTCGACTACGTCATGGATTCCCGCCTGCGCGGGAATGACAAGTTCCCTATTACCGTTTTATTTTCTTAACGTTCATTATCGGGCGCTGTTTTGTTCGCTCTGCGATTCATCGCGGAGCGTTGTGGGACAATAAACATACTAATTGGTGAAATGGTGAATTGTTAATGATTGACGTACACATTCTGTGGTAAAATGTACGTCATGGAGATTTAGATATGACAATTCAAGAAAAAAAGAAATTGACGCTCCGATTAAATAAGCGGCTGATTGATCAAGCTAAAGTGTATGCGGCCAGACATAATTTGTCTGTATCTGAGCTAGTAGAAACCTATTTTCTGAACTTGGTAGAGCCAACTAGTGAAGAACATACCTCTCTGGTGCAACAGTTGACTGGGATCATTCCAGAATCGGCAGATGTTGAACGCATGTATGGTGACTATCTGGTGGAAAAACATGGCGAATAAGCCCTCAATTCTGGTCGATTTGAATGTGATTGTGGATGTGGTGCAGCATCGCCAACCTTTTTATAAGGAATCGGCACGGGTTTTAGATGCAGTTGTGCGTAAGGAAGCAAATGGCTGGGTGGCAGCGCACAGTGTCACGACTTTATTTTATGTGATTGGTCGTTTGCGGGATCGGAAAACGGCCGTTTCTGCCATCACAAATCTTTTAACTGCATTCACCGTCGCCGCCGTCGATGACCAGGTGATTCGCAAAGCCATGTCGTGGGGATGGTCAGATTTTGAGGATGCGGTGCAAATGGCTGCCGCCGCGCAAGCCGGTGTTGATTATCTGATCACGCGCAATCCGCGTGATTTTAAGGGGGGCGTTGTGCCAGTTGTGCAGCCAGCGGCTTTTTTGACTTTGCTTAATCGATAAGTGGGCGTTTTTTAACAATCAACAGTCAACTGGTAACAATCAACGGGGAATGGGAAACGGCCGTTTCGTTTAGATTTCTGTGAGCATACGCTCAAGGAGATATGTAACCTTCAAGGCTTGTGCCGACTGTTTCAAATAAGCAATATCTAACAGGTCAGAGCGCTGCTGAAAAATACCCCGAATGTCTTGCCATTGACGTTCTGACGTTTCTCCCCCCAAGCGATACCATTCGAGCTTAGCTAGAATGGTATCCTCAGGCGTCGCAAAATAAACTTCACGCGATGTTGTCTTGTCAATGATGCGTTTGGTACGGCGTTCAAGCTGTTGTTGATCAAATGAACGGTTTTTTGGCAGAAAAATGTCCACTTTGAACATGGTCTCCAGATGAATCAGGTTGAAGCTGGAACGGCGCGTAATGGCATTTCGGATCATGGCTTCATCTGCATAAAATGAAGTGCCAAGTGATGCAACAAAATTATCAACTTGTTTTTGCTCAAGTTTAGCAACAATGTCTACATCTTGCGTTGTCCGTACACGACCATAGGCTGTGCTGGCAAAGGACCCACCGATCAGGTAAGGAACGCCTAATCGTTCAAGTTCATCAATAACCAACAAGGTAACAAAAATCGGCTCACTCATCATATGCGTCAAATTAAGGTGTTTTATGTTTGTTGTGGCACAAGCGGTCCATAAACTTTTTCTGCCAATTCAGGACCAAGCAGTAAGTCTGCTAAATGCCGGCGAATATCTGTTTCAGATGCCTCTGGGAATTTTTCGCGCAGCCCTTCCATTGCTAACTGATGTGCGGTTCGATTTAAGTCAGCTAACATCTGCAATTTTCGCCACACAGGTGCTTGTCGCAATAGCTGATTCAAAACCTTTTCTGCTGCCGGATGGGTATCTGAATATGTCATGTCTTTTGATCCCGTTACATCTAAATCTTAGCCTGAGTATACCACGTTCATGAAGTTCTCTCAGCAGCTTTTGAGGCCTTGCTCAATCAATAAGTGGCTTTATTACGGCCGTTTTCCAACAATCAACAGCGAACAATCAACTGGCAACGAAAAACGGCCGTTTCCCCCACCAACAAACGCTTCACAACAGCAAAGAAATGGTCTGGAGACCAAAGAAAAAGAATGGCACGGTCTGAAGACCTACTAGCGCAGAAAGAACTGGCACAGTTCGAAGACCGTGCCAGTTCAAAGAGGGTAAATTTCCACTAACCAATAAAAAATGTTATGGTTCGATAGATATAAAGCGCTTGTTGTCTCCCGAAAAATCGAAAATTGGTTCAAAGATCAGCTTCATTCCCGTTTCATCAATTGCAGATTGTACTATGATCCAACCTTCGGTTTCACCACCGGGGAAAAGGTCGATATTTAACGCTGGTTCAGGGTCTACAACAGATGGTAGATCATAAATTACACTCGCATCACCTGTTGATTTGAAAAAACTACCATCAATAGAATCAGACTCATCATCAGTCCCAATATACCGAATGAGAACTTTTACTGCAATGTATTCCAAACCTTCTTCGGGTGGTTCATTGAATTGATTTGCGTCTTGAACCATCACCAATGCGTCATCTCCTTTTATTACTTCGGTTATAGTTATCTCCCATTCTTCGGTTAAAACAGTTTCCCCAAATGGGGCCGGGCTACTGCGCTCAACACCTAAATCAGTAGGTTGTATACTTACCAAATTTTCAGGAATATTTATATGAGATCCTTCTTCTAGTTCTATAAAGCGAAGGCGATCTTCGTCGAAATTAAACAATTCATCAACAATAAGGATTAAATTAGTTTCGCCTCCAGTTACTTCAAAAGCAACCCATCCTTCGCTTTCCCCATCCGTGAATAGCTCTGCATCAAGCTGAGGTTCCGGTTCAACCACCGAGGCTGACGAGTAGCGAATATATTGATCACCTGTGACACGAAAATCGCTACTACCAATTGTGTGAGCCTCGTCATCAGTATAGGTACTCTTTACATACAATTTGACTAGAATATATTCCATTCCTTCTTTTGGTGGTTCATTAAATTGATTGGCACTCTGGATTGCTTGCCAAGCTTCTTCACCCTTTACAATTTCCAAAACTTGAACATCCCAATTTGGAGCATTGACAATTTCTGAAATTGGATAAGGATTGCTCCTACTATGTCCAATTGGTAATGGGGTTGGGGTTGGGGGTAATGGGGTAGCTGTCGGCTCACTTGTAGGTTCTGGGTCATTAGCTGGGGTATCGGTTGACTCAGAAATTTGTTCAGTTTCTTCGTCGGCTTCTACTTCTTCTTGATCTTCAATTTGGGTTTCCTGTTCGGTGTCTATTGAAGTAGATGAACTGGACGTACTTGTTGAGGGCGAATCGCTTCCACAAGCTAATGCAGGTAAAAGCAGCAAGAGAGTAAAAATCAACAACTTATAGTAAAACTTCATAAAAATCCTCCTGTTTTAGGGTTAGGTTGCACATATCTGGTGCGACTTACTGGGCACAATTTAGAGATGAAAGAATATCATGATTCTATTTATAATCAAAGGCTCGATACTCTTTTTCGGTCAAGATAATCCCTGCCTTGCTGCGGCCGAATCTTCT
>QQUD01000576.1 GCA_008501785.1 Chloroflexota bacterium | reverse complement strand
TTTCTGTGTTAATCTGTGTCCGCTCCTTTCTCTTTTGCAGCTTGGGTGGGGGACATGTCTACATTATCGAGCCATTCGCTGACGACGTGAACGCCTAACACAGGGGCGTAAATATTGCGGGTAGTGGAGATGTCGGAGTGACCGAGAAATTCTTGCACAACTTCGAGCGGCATCCCTTCGCGTAGTAATTGAGTGGCGCGAAAATGACGAAAGTCGTGGGCAGAGAGGCTAGGGTGCAAGTGCAGCGCACTGACGGCTTTTTTTACAATGTTATGGGCTGAAGTTATAGATAACCGGGCGCTTTTGGCATTACGGCTGTGTGCGACAAATAGTGCGGGATTGCTGTCGGTACGTTCACGCAAGTATTTTTGCATGGATTTTTGCGCGTAGTCACGAATATGAATCGTACGCGATTTGTTTCCTTTACCGGTGATGGCGGCGTAGTCGGAACGGCCGTTATCCACATTCTGCCGGTTCAACCCCACAACCTCCGAAATCCGCGCCGCTGTTGAATACAGCGTATGCACCAGCGCCCGGTCCCGCAGCAGCGACAGCCGCCGATTATACTTGTCGTTTTCTGGCGGCAGCGGCAATTCTTCATAATATTGGATGATTCGCGGCATTGCTTGTCTTGCCTGGTCCAAGTCAATTACAGATTCAGCTTGATTTCTATCGACCTGCCGCCGCGCAAGTTGGCGTTGCAGCTTGCCCAACTGGACTGCTTCAGGCAGTTGGTCTTGCCCATCGAGAAAGTTTAAATACCCAATCACGGCGGAAATGTAGGTCGTGGCGGTGGAGCGGGAGCGGTTGGCGAGTAACCAGTTGCGGTAGGTGAGAATAACGGCCGTTGTTAACCGATCCGGCAGCAAAGGCCACTCTTCTTCAATCGAATACCCCACTTTGTTAAAATGTTGCAGCCAATCGGCAAAAAGGCGCAAGCCGCTGCGGTAAGTCGTTTCAGTTTTTAAACTCCGGGTCCCTGCTTCCAGCAAAAAGCCACCTTCATAAATCCAGGTTGGCGTATTGGGTGTAGGACGGTCAGAAATGGGAAGTCTTTTCTCGCGCTTGGTAGCCATGCTCAAATAGTAGCACATGGCGAAGGTTAATCAACTGTATTAATCTTTGTAACTGATAATTGGTTGCAACCTGAGTCAGCAATAGTTGGAACTTTTCGGTACACTTTTTGGATGATCACATAACACAAATTATAACATAGTTGAAAAGAATGAATGGTGAATGATGAATGGTAAATTGTGAAGTGGGGAGGAGTCGTCAATCGTTGATCGGGAGTGGCAGAAAACGGCCGTTTTCATGTTATACTTTATAAATATAAAATCCAAACGGTAACGAGGAATAAACAAATGGTGGCACAATCATTAGAAAGCATGATTATCATAAATCCGAAGTTACGTGGCGGGCGACCTATTATCGCCGGTACAGGCGTGACGGTCAGGACAATTGTTGGACATTATAAGTTAGGTTTATCTCCCGAAGAAATTGCAGATGACATGGGACTTTCGCTGGCTGGTGTATATGCTGCCCTGGCTTATTATCATTTGAATGTAGCCCAGATTGAAGTAGATATTGCACAGAATGCAGAAACGGCCGTTCGGCGTGATCTTTCATGACACTCCCTATTCAACTTTATCTGGACGAAGATACCATCAGCCGCGCGCTTATCCGTGCATTACATGCACGACAGGTTGATATTTTGACCGCACAAGAAACGGAAATGATGGGTCAACCTGATGATGCACAATTAGCATTTGAAACTGAACAAAAACGTACGATTTTGACGTTTAATACACGAGATTTTGTGCAATTGCATAAATCTTATCTGGCTACGGGAATATTTCATACAGGTATTATCGTATCAGATCAGATTCAAGTAGGTGTATTGATACGCCGATTGTTGAAATTGTTGGATGCTAAATCTGCGGAAGAGATGACGAATTGGCTTGAATTTCTGGGAAATTGGCGATAGGAAACGGCCGTTTTCCGTTTTTTGTTTTTTGTTGAAAAACGGCCGTATTAATAATGAATTGTGAATAATGAATTATGAAGTGGGGGGGGGATCACCAATCACTAATTGTCAATCAACTCCACATCATCAACAATGCCGACGATGGCGTGATCGACTGGGACGAATTTGATGGGCATGGCCTGCGCAGCTTCGCGGCTGCCGACGATGAAGACGAGTTCGCCGGGGCCTGCCTGGGCGGTGCCATCGGCGGCAACGACTGGCTCGCCTTTGGGCTGCTGATCTTTGGTGAGCGGCTGTACGATCAGAAATTTGACCCCATCCAGGTCGCGGTATTTTTGAGTGGCAACGAGTGTGCCAATGACGCGTGCTAGTTTCATTGGGTGAGTCCTGTAGTCTTTAGTCCTGTAGTCTTTAGTCGGGTAGTCCAATGTTTGATTACGGATTACCGATTACCTCTTCCAATTAAAGTGTGAACCAAAACGGCCGTTTGCATTCACATTGTCCCACATTTCGGTGTGAAGTTGGGCACCCGGAATAGCCATGATTCTGGGTCTTATCTTCCACTTTGCAACAGTCGTCATCTCCATCTGTGACAGTTTTTCCGATGAGAGCCCTATCTTGAGAATTCTGCTGGT
>QQUD01000645.1 GCA_008501785.1 Chloroflexota bacterium | reverse complement strand
ACAGGAAAGCGGAAGGGAGACCGCATCTTTCAGGTTGAAAGACAGGAGGATATTACCGAGAGGCGACCACCACCGCCGAAAGTGGTGGAAGCGGCGAGGGTGGGGGAAGGAAGGGAGGAAACGGCCACTTCGGCTGCGCTCAGTGCAGGCGTTTCTTCCGAAGACGAACTGCTGCAAACCATGCAAATCATCTGGCACGAGATATGTGTCACGTATGATGTGATTGCGCCGATTCCAGAGATGTCAATCTTGTTTGAAGGGGCAATCCTGAGCCGTCCTTACGACGTTGCCGAGCAAATTCTCGCCAATATGCTGACCGAGGTGATTGAACACATTGATCGGTTTTCCCCCTGGTACACAAAATCTAGCGATGCGTTTGGATTGACGACCAAATCCAGAGGAGCCGAAAGCCGTGTTGAGTGGTGTTTGACCGCTGTTGGTTATCAAAAATGGTGGGAGACGATTGACAGGATGTCAGCATTGATCGAAGAGAATGCCAATTTGATTCGAGCGATGGTATTGGTTGATGGATTGATAACGGCCGTTCCTCCCGCAGACACCCGCATCTTAGCCCAGTGTCACTGTTACCCCGCCCGCTACATCCGCGTTAGACAATCTGTCATCACGAAAACAAAAATCATTTGTGACATATGCGACCAGCCTTTTTCACAGGTGATTGGATAAAGGTTCTTCACTTCACAATTCACGATTTATATTCATCATTCGTTATTTATAGAGAATCCATATAAAATTTGTACAATGCTGATAGGAGCACATCGCGATGTGCCTAGTATTGCGCGGCATTCGTTCGTGTGCAAATATGGTTTGAGCGCAATACTTAAACAGTCCGGCAAGTACGCCATACGATTGCCCACGAACTTCTGCCGGACTGTACTAGTGTTCCGACCAACAAGTATTGCCGGATAGCACATTGCGCCGGAACACTTAAACTGAAACCAACATCTTTTGACGGATAAAACGTGCGCAAATGGTTTCGGTTTAAGTGTTCCGTTCATAATTTTCAGTCAGCAGCAACCAAAGGATAAATAAGATGCAGTATGATCTCGTGTTCGAGGGTGGCGGTGCCAAAGGTGTTGTTTTTGTTGGGGCCTTAGAAGCGTTTGAAGCCGCTGGTCATACATTTGGACGGCTAATAGGCACGTCGGCTGGGGCGATTACAGCCACATTACTGGCTGTGGGCTACACTTCAAAAGAGATGCTGCCAAAACTTGAGGAGACCCGAGATGGCAAACCCGTATTCACCACATTTATGGGCAAACCACCAGATGTAAGCATCGATGAGGTTCGTGACGGCGAAATTCGAAAATTATTACACTATCTCAATTTGCCACTCGTACCAGATTTTATTGAAGAAAAGGTAGACGATAGACTTGCTTTGAGTCTGGCAAATCATCAGCAGTTCCGTCATCTTTACTCTTTTGTTGAACAGGGTGGATGGTTTTCGGCACAAGCCTTTGTAAACTGGCTGCAAAATCAGCTAGATGCAGGTACACACAATGGAAAACCACGCCGCTACAGCCAGATGACCATGCACCAATTTTACGAGTCAACTAACACAGATCTAACGTTAACAGGTGCTGATATTACTGACAATCGTTTACTGATTTTTAACTATAAAACAGCACCGGATTTACCCGTGGTTTGGGCGGTGCGTATGTCAATGAGCGTGCCATTGCTTTGGCAAGAAGTTATTTGGCAAAAAGAATGGGGATTGTACCAGGGTAAATCGTTGGAAAATCATGCGGTGGTTGATGGCGGCTTATTGTCAAACTTCCCGATTGAGCTGCTATTATCCAATGAGCCACAAGTCACAGCTTTAATGGGTGCAAAGCACAATGAACAGGTGCTAGGACTCCTGATAGATGAAGATGCAATTGTTCCACACGCGCCACCATCCCGCGAAGAGCCTGTGATGGCCATTTTAGGACGCCTGCATACCGTTAAGCGCATTCGAGGGCTAATTGATACAGCGACTATGGCGAGGGATAAGATGGTCATTGAGGCATTTAAAGATTTGGTGGTACGTTTACCCGCGAAGGGCTATGGGACGACAGAATTTGGAATGAGCGATGAGCGTCGTGAGGCTTTGATTAATGGTGGCAGGCAAGCTATGAAAGCTTACCTGGAGAGGCCGATCTCGAAGTCCCTCGACCTGCCAAATTTGGAAGAGGCTTACCGCCAAGCCGATCGCATAGCGATTGATATTGTGACCCGCTAAACTTCTCGTGCTAACGGGCGTACATGCGGCAATCTGCTAAAATATTGCAGCAGGAGATGCGTGACTTGCGTTTTGTTGCGTTAAGTGCGTCATCTGCAACTTTTAATTTTGACAAACACGTTGAGTGGGGCGAAATATCTGATGTTTACCTATTTATTTGGCATTTTGAATTATCTTTCCGGGT
Organism: Chloroflexota bacterium; assembly: GCA_008501785.1. The sequence goes on along the minus strand of QQUD01000645.1, from coordinate 197 downwards.
ATCTATTCTACGCGTATGCTGGTCTGGTTCATCACACGGCCCGGTGGACCTACGAAGGCATTCACAATCATGAGGTGGCGGACCCTGACCAGGGGCGGGTGATTTTCACGATTTGGCATGAGTTTTATTTCGCATTTTTGGCTTATGCGTACTTCTTAAATGTCGAGAATATCGCCTGTATTGCGCTGGGTGGTCCC
>QQUD01000681.1 GCA_008501785.1 Chloroflexota bacterium | reverse complement strand
ACCTCCTGGAACATCATTGGCGATTTACCAGGAAAAGAGCATCCAGAGCAAGTGGTCATGTTAGGTAGTCACTACGACGGACATGACATTTCTCAAGGTGCCGTAGACCCGGCTTCGGGATCAGTCGCCGTGTTAGAAGCAGCTCGCGTTTTAGCAAAATATGCGTCCGACCTGCCGGTCACAGTCCGTTTTGCACTGTGGGGCATTGAAGAAATCGGGCTGCTTGGCTCCAAACACCATGTCAAAATCCATGATGCCGAATTGGACAAAATACGCTTTTATTTGAATATGGATGCCGCAGGCGGTTCACGCGCCAAAGACATTCAACTCAACAAATGGCCAGAACTTGATTCAATTTTTGTCAATTGGGCTGAAGAAATGGCACTGCCATTCCGCGTAGGTCAGACGGTAAACGCCTTTTCGGATCATTACCCATTTTTATTGGCAGGTGTGCCAACGGGTGGGATTAGTGAAGTGAGTCGTAGCAATAGTGGCCGTGGCTATGGCCATACCTATTACGATACGCTCGACAAGGTTAATATTCGCAATCTGCGGGAAGCGGCCGTTTTAGCAGCACGGCTCGCGCTCCGCATCGCCAGTCAGGATAAATGGCCGGCCAAACGACGCAGCCAGGATGAGGTAACGGCCGTTCTCGACAGCCCCGCAAACCGCGAAGAAACCGCTATCTTCAAAAAGATTAAAGCGTTTTATGCTGATGTGAGTGGCTAGGGGGCTGGGACTGTTGTGATTTAGTAATTTGTTTTTCTAGTGGATTCAAAATGGAGGAAGTTCTATGTCAGAAAATAACCCTTTTTTACACATTGACCAAAAAATCGTTGGGGATATTTATACCACCAGCGATATTATGGACAATTTGACGATTTTATGTGATGAGTTTGGCTCACGCTTTGGCGGTACAGAGGGTGAGCGGCTCGCGGCTGAGTTTATAAAAGCCACGTTGGAATCTTATGGACTCAGCAATGTTCACTTTGAGCCAATTCCTTACGAGGGCTGGCGGCGCGGCGAAGCTTCGTTTGAGATTGTCAGTCCCATCCAAAAAACGATTCCCTGCATCACCCTGCCCCATTCACCATCGGCTGATTTGACTGCCACGCTTGTCGATTTGGACGAAGGTGTGCCCGAAGATTTTGACAAGCGGGCCGATGAAATCTCGGACAATATTGTGTTGACCACCAGCGAAGTCAATCCGGGCGACAGTAAGCGCTGGGTGCATCGAAATGAGAAATACGGCCGTTCTATCCTTGCAGGCGCATCTGGTTTTATCTTTGTGAATCATTACCCTGGATACGGACCTGCTACCGGCGGCATTGGCGAAGGCGGCGCAGGGCATATTCCGGCGATTTCGGTGGCGTGTGAAGACGGCCGTTTCCTCCAACGCCTCCTCAAAAAACACGGCTCCGTCACCGTCCGCATCCGCAGCACCGACCAAATCGAACAAATGACTTCATGGAACATCATTGGCGATTTGCCAGGAAAAGTAAATCCCGAGCAAGTTGTCATGCTTGGCTGTCATTACGACGGACACGACATCTCCCAGGGTGCAGAAGACCCGGCTTCTGGCGCAGTTGCCCTGATGGAAGCGGCTCGTGCTTTGGCGAAGTATGCATCAGACCTGCCCATCACCATCCGATTTGCGCTGTGGGGTGTTGAAGAAATTGGGCTGCTTGGCTCCACACAACATGCCAAAGACCATGACACCGAATTGGACAATATGCGTTTTTATTTGAATATGGATGCCGCAGGCAGCGCAAGTCCAAAAGACATTCAGCTCAACGAGTGGCCAGAACTCAAATCTGTTTTTGCCAATTGGTCTGAAGAAATGACGCTGCCGTTCCGCGTTGGACAAACGGTAAATGCCTTTTCAGACCACTACCCATTTTTGTTGGCGGGTGTGCCCACAGGGGGGATTGGACAAGTAGGCCGAAATAAAAGAGGTGGGCGCGGCTATGGGCATACTCATTATGACACACTCGATAAGATCGAAATTCGCAACTTGCGTGATGCAGCCGTTTTGGCAGCTCGCCTCGCGCTGCGCATCGCCAATCACGACGAATGGCCAGCCAAACGACGCAGTAATGATGAAGTAACGGCCGTTCTCGACAGCCCCGACAACCGCGAAGAAACGGCCATCTTTGAAAAGATTGAAGCGTTTTACACGAATGTGAGGAAAGGGGATTAGGTATATTAGTGTATTGGTATATTGGTATATTGGTTAATCGTATTCTTCAATATACCAATATACCCAATATACCAATTCCTCCATTTTCCGTGCCAACCTTGAAAGATTTCGCTGCTTTGTGCGTTAAATAAATAGATAACGACACACGAAAAGGAATATTCATGCGAAATCATGATGATGAAGCGCTTGTGAAACAGGCACAAACTGACCCAAACGCATTTGGCGCTTTGTATGACCGGTATGTGGACCGCATTTATGCGTATGCGTACCGGCAGGTGCAGGAGGCGGCGCTGGCTCAGGATGTAACGGCCGTTACCTTCGAAAAAGCTCTCCGCCACATCCGCAAATACCGCTGGCAGGGCAAAAGCTTTTGCGCATGGCTGTATCGCATCGCCCGCAATGAGGCGATGAGCCATCACCG
>QQUD01001005.1 GCA_008501785.1 Chloroflexota bacterium | reverse complement strand
GTCGTGTACTGGAGGAGGATGGGCGCGGTTGGTAATCAGCGCGTTAGGTGACACAGCAGTTAGCTGGTCAAGAGGCACCGCTGCGGTTATTTGGCAGGCGGCGGCTGCGGCAAGTGTTGCAGGGAGGAAACGGCCGTTTCTGGACCTGGGACAAACATCAGCGCCGCCTCTGGTTGTTTGGCGTAAGCAATATTGCCAAGCAGTTGGGGGTAAACAAGCTCAGCAGCCAACCTGTTTTGCTACCAACCACTATTTTGACCAAGGGCATCGGTGCCTTTAAAGCACACTTATACGCCGCGTGGCATTCCGGGCGCAACACACCAAATCCCATTAGCCGCAGTACCCAACGCAAATTGCTGCATGTGCCAGAACGCACCCAACGCCATTACGAACAGATTGCGGGTGTAAAGGTGCGTACCAATCTAGCAGTTGGTGCGCGTTATACGCCGGAAAACATTGAAAAGCATACGTGGCGGCGGGGTGGGGCGGTTTTTCAATTTGTAGATAAGCAGGGGAGGTTGGGGAAGGGTAACGGCCGTTACCTGGCATGGCAATTACCAAACAGTTACGTTGGACCACATCAGCAAGCAGCGCGGGGAAATATATACCGCATCAATCGTCAGCTCAGTGGCCTTGTGCATGAAGGGGCGCAGGGGAACAGTGACACGCGATTGAACCGCCGGTATTTTCCACATGGTGCTGAGGCTGCAAAAGCAATTCAACGGCAACAAGGTGAGGAAGTGTATTGGCCCATACATTTCAAACAAAGGGTTCAATTATGGTCTATTTTTTTGAATGGATAACTGGAAATTTTTTGCCAGCATTAAAAAGGGTTATTTCTATCTTTGCTCCACCTGGCCTTGCTAGATTCGACGAACCTAGCGTATAAACTGGTCCACTCTTCACGTTTCCAAGTAAAATGCATGTTTTAGAACTTTTTGGTGAGGTGTAAATTTTGAGTCGATATTTTTTTATTGCTATTGGCGCAGCGCTGGGCGCAAATGCTCGATATCTGGTTGGTGTGTGGGCGGCTGAACGGTTTGGGTCTGTTTTTCCTTATGGCACGTTGTTGGTAAATGTGACGGGCAGCTTTATTCTTGGTTTCTTGGTAGTTGTGACCACAAACCGAATCCAAATTTCGCCAGAAATGAGGCTGCTATTGGCTGTTGGATTTTTAGGATCGTACACAACCTTTTCTTCATTTGCAGTGGAAAGCACGTTGTTGTGGAGAGATATTTCGTTGTGGCTCAGTTTGCGAAATGTGTTGTTGAATAATGGCGTTGGGTTGATTTGTGCATTGTTAGGCGCCTATGCAGCCCGGTTTGTTTAGGAATGTGGATTTGAAAGAGGTTGTTATGCAGTCAGGGTAAGGCAACAAGTGTTACGATTTATTTAGGGGAACGTGACAGCTATCAGGGAAAAGCGCTGTCTATGGCACTGCTGCAATTTTTGAAGTCAGAGGGTGCTGCTGGCGCGACGGTGACGCGGGGTGTTGCTGGCTTTGGCGCACGTAACCGCATTCATGTTGATTAAATCTACTGTTCCTTTGGGGGTAATTGGGCGACTGTTTGCCAGAACTCCTCGATTTTTTGCATAACACGAAAGAATTGATCTAAATCAACAGATTTGGTCACAAAACAGTTAGCATGCAAATTATATGCTTGCAAAATATCATCTTCTGCACTGGATGTGGTTAAGATAACCACAGGAATTCTTTTGAGTTTAGGGTCTGATTTTATTTTGGATAAAACTTCTCGGCCGTTTAACCGTGGCAAATTTAGATCGAGTAAAATTAAATCTGGGCGTGCTGAAGAAGAAAACTTGCCACGACGTTTTAAAAAGGCAAGCGCATCTGACCCATTTGTCACGACATTTAGCGTGTTTTTGAATCCTGTGTGTTTTAAGGCTTCTTGTGTCAGACGGATGTCGCCTAAGTTATCTTCCACGAGCAAGATATTAATGGGTTGTGTTATTGGCTCAACGTGCATAATGAACTTCCTCTGTTGTGTTGACAGTAGGTAGCCAGATACGAAAAGTGCTGCCAACGTCTTTTTTGCTGGTTACGTTAATACGGCCGTTATGAATATCCACAATTTCCTTAACAATCGCTAATCCCATGCCAATGCCAGGAATATTTGACTGACCAATTTTTTGACCCCGATAGAAACGCTCAAAAATATGATTTTGTTCATTGGGAGAAATACCAATTCCATCATCTACCACCTCTAGGCATACCGCTTTATCTGCATCATGACTTTTAACAGAAATTGTGATTGTGCCCTGTTTTGAATATTTTATTGCGTTGACAACAAGATGTGACACCAATAGTTTTAGCTGCTCTGCACTGCCATTGATCGGAGGGACAGATTGGTCAATATTTTTATGAAGGGTCAACTGATGCTTTTCGATATCTGAATCTAAACTAGCGACAATATCGGAAACGATTTGAGAAAAATTGACGGCACAAAACTCCAAATCATCCTTGTCAATAAGCAAATTTGAGTAATTTAAAATACCTTCAATTAATTGTTCAAGTCTCCCGGCTTCTTTATCCAGTACTGATAAATAGTGGGGTAGTTTTTCTGGTACGCCGCGCTTTATTAATGACAGGTAAAGTTGAA
>QQUD01000518.1 GCA_008501785.1 Chloroflexota bacterium | reverse complement strand
CTGTTGTGTATCAACCATTCTGCTTCCGTTACCTGTGTGAAACCATCCTGCAACTCCGCGCTATTGGTCAATTCTTCGTCTGGTTTGCATGCACGATGGGCACCTTACTACATTCGTAACGTGCGTGTGGGCACACATACGCCGGTCTTCAAAGTGTTGCAAGATGCTGGCGTGCCGATGGACCCTGAAAATGGACAAACGCTGGAAAATGCGAACACATGGGTGATTCACTTCCCTGTAAAATCGCCAGAAGGCGCGATGACCCGCAATGATCGGACAGCGCTTGAGCAATGCGATTTCTGGCTGCAAAACAAGGTCAACTACACGGAACACAATCCAAGCGTGACCATCACCTATCAACAAGATGAGGTGTTGGACATCATTCGCTGGATTTGGGAGCATCAAGATAAAATCGGCGGCATGGCATTCTTACCAGCCTTCGATGCCCAATATGATCAGATGCCTTACATGGAAATTGATCAAGAAGAATACAAAAAATTTGCCGACGCGTTCCCAGAAATCGACTTTTCCAAGATTTACCGGTATGAAGAAGAAGACTTAACCACCGCCGCACAAGAGTTTGCTTGTATGGCTGGTGGCTGCGATATGTAATTTTGTTAAATAAAAAGGGCCTTCTGCGGAAGGCCCTTTTTAATTTTTGACGTAATCCTCCCCTTCCCCCATAATAAGCCTCTATCCAGTTTGACGTCGCAAAACCAATTATCTCATATAACAACTTGGAGGAGGAATATGTCTGCAAATATCAAGCATCAAACCCCTAAAGTACCCCCTAAATCATCCCGCAAACAAGACACACGATTGCCCTATGAAAAACCTGCAATTATTTTCAAAGGTAAGGTGACAACTCGTGCTGGTTCGTCGTTGGGAACGGGCGAAGAAGAATTTGATTTAGTCAATATCTTAACAGGCCGTCAAAAATAATCTCCAGAAAACAAAACTTTGGGTTTTCCAGATTGGACCAATCTTGAAGATTGGTTCAATCTCGCCAAAGCGTTGATCAATTGGGCAACAATAAGGGTTCACCTAACCCTTGTGATATTTGCACTGCTCATCTAAATGAATTAGTTATGATATACTCGTGGGTGAATCTGAAAACTGGCTTATTTAGACATTATTTGACTAACACACCGTTTTGCCTATGACAAAAACAAAACAGCCGCCACGACTTATTGATCCGACTGGGCGCGAACATATTTTAAATGAAATAGAAATGATTATTGGGCGTGCGGTTGGTAGCAGCATCGTGATTACCAGCGCCCGCATATCTCGGGAACATGCAGCTATTCGGCGGCAAGGGTGGCGCATTATTCTTGAAGATTTGGGCAGCACCAATGGCACATTTCTCAATAAAGAACGCATCAGTAATCCCATGCAGTTACGGGATGGTGATCAAATTAAGATTGGTGATGTGCTTTTTACGTTTCGGGACCCAGATGTGACGGTACAAGATTCGCCGATTCCTGAAATAGACATTGATATGCCCGCCGGGGTGGTGCGTGTGAACCGCCAAATTGTTTCGCTGGCCCCCAAGGAATTTACGTTATTGGCTTATTTGTCTGACAATGAAGGTCAGGTGTGCTCTAAAGATGATATTGGCAAAGCTGTCTGGCCTGAATATCAAGATGGCGTTTACGATTATCAAATTGAAAATTTGGTGCGTCGCCTGCGTACCAAGCTGGAAACAGATTCGACAACCCCGCAACTCCTCCTCACCGTGCGCGGGCGCGGCTATAAATTGGTTCCTCGATAAATCTATTAGCTGATTGTTAGTTGGCGGATAGGTAACAACTTTCTCCTTCCTCTAAGCTGTATTTATAAGAAATTGGTTCTTTTGGGGCGATATGCCCACTTCCCGGAAGCTTATGTGTATCTAGTGAATAAGCAGTTAGTCTTCAGCTTCCGGGAAGTTAGTTTTGACGTTTTGAGGTGCGACGCACTTAGGAAAGTGCGTCGCACCTATCATCCGCTGATTGTGTGGAGGTTATTGTGCTGATTTTTATGGGCGTAACAGCTTTTTTGGTTAGGTATTTTAAGATTCGACAGCGGTCTCAGGACAATCAGCGGTTAAAGATGATGGAGGTTGGAGATGGATCAACAAATTAATCAAACGCGACGACGCTTGACACCGGCTGGTTGGGGTGGTGTCGCTTTTTTACTGTTAGGTGCTCTGTTTCTGTGGCTAAATGTGAGTCCAAATGCGGCTGAGAATTGGTGGGCTGTGTTTATTTTGATTCCGGGGTTGTTGTTTATGGGATTGGCGTGGGCAGCTACTTTGTGGAGTAACGGCCGTTTCTCATTCCTCATTCGCAGCAGTGCAGGCATTAGCATGATTCTGTTCACCGTCACCGGCATCTTTTTGTTTAACCTGTCGTGGGACAATTGGTGGCCGCTGATGGTTGCAGTACCGGGTGCAGCGATTTGGTATGCGTGTATGGGTGTGAATCGGGCGGAGAATCATGCAGTGGAAACGGCCGTTTCCGGTCTTGGCCGCTGGATTGGCTTTACCATAACATTATTGGGTGGCACCTTCCTGCTCGACCAACTCGACATCATCAGCTTGTACGGCATCTTTGGAAACTTCCGCTGGTGGGGTCTGTTTGTA
>QQUD01000522.1 GCA_008501785.1 Chloroflexota bacterium | reverse complement strand
GGTGGCGACGGGACGCTCTGATTTCCCGAATCAGGTGAACAACTCGCTGGGGTTCCCTGGCATTTTTCGAGGGGCGCTGGATGTGCGGGCAAGCACGATTACGGATGAGATGTGTTATGCGGCGGCAGCGGCACTGGCAGATCATATTGGTGACAAGCTGGATGCGGAGCATATTTTGCCGACGATGGATGATTGGGAAGTGTTTTCGCGTGAGGCGGCGTTGGTGGGCATGAAGGCGCAGGAGCAAGGCGTGGCGCGGCTGGAGAAGAGCTACGATGAGTTGTATGAACATGCGATGTTTATAATCGGCCGTTCGCGTAGGTTGACGAAGTTGATGATGGAGGAAGATTTTATTGCTGATGCACCCGTATAAGCGAGGGAAAAATGTACGATTTAATTGTGGTTGGTGGTGGTCCTGCCGGTTTGACGGCAACGATTTATGCAATTCGGAAGCGGCTGAACGTGCTGCTGGTTTCTAAGGATTTAGGTGGTAAGACGAATTATCATTTGGAACTGCCGGACCAGGACGTGTATCAGGTGATTAAGGGGGTTTCGGTTGTTAATAAGTTTAAAAGCGAATTGGAGTATTTGAAGTTTGCGCGGCATATGGAGCCGGTGACTAAGGTTAAGAAGGAAGACGATCACTTTGTGGTGCATACCAAGGGTGGCGGTGCATTGATGGCGAAGGCAGTGATTATTGCGACTGGTGCGATGCAGCAGTGGTTGAATGTGCCAGGGGAGCGGGAATATTTGTCGCGGGGATTGTGTTATTCGGCGCTCAGTTATGCACCGTTGTTTATTGATAAGGATACGGTTGTGGTGGGTAATGGGGAGTTGGCGCTGCGATCTGCGGCGGAATTGTCTACGGTGGCGAAGCAGGTGCATGTGGTGGGACCGAGTGGCGACATTCTGAAAACACCGTTGGGTCAAAAGTTGATTGATGCTGAAAATGTGAATGTGTTGGCAGGTTATGAGATCACGCAGGTGTTGGGTAATGGTTATTGTGATCGTGTGCAGGTGAAAAGCCCTGAAGGGGAGGAGAGCGAAATTAAAGCTGACGGCACCTTTGTAGAGAAGGCTTTGATTGCGAATGTGGATTGTGTCGCTGATTTGGTTGAATTAGATGAGAAGGGATTTATCAAAGTCGATGCTTATTCTCGAACGAACGTGCCGGGTGTGTTTGCGGCCGGTGATGTGACGAATATTTATGCTGAGCAGGTGTTGGTTGCTGTTGGTGAAGGGGTAAAGGCGGCTTTGAGTGCGTATGATTATTTGCTGCCGGTGCTAACTTTATAGTTTGAATGGTTGTTGGGTAGGCAAAATTCGTTTTGCCTGCCCACTTATGTTTTTTTGAGGTATTGGTTTACTAAATCTTGAATTTCTTTGATGTCGAAGTTGTCTGCCAAGAGGCGTACTTTGTAGGTAAAAGGCACATAGGTTTGATGGTTGGCTTCGATGCGAGCTGCCCATTGCTGAATCTGTGGTATGCTGCCTAATTGTGATAACTTGTACAGCTTTTCCAGTTCTTCAGTGGGTGGGGGGATGATTGATTTGGTGTCTATTTCGGAAGGTGAGGGAGTCTTTTCTTTGTAAAGCCAGTCAAGGTAAAGATGTTTTTGTAACATTTTGACGAGGTTGGGTAAAGCGATTGGTTTGGGGAGAAAGTCGTTTGCCCCAGCTTGTTCAAATGAGATGCGATCTTCGACGCTGATGCTGGCTGATGCGGCAATGATGGGAATGTTGTCAAAATTGTTGATTTTCCGCAGTTTTTTGGTGGTGGTGAGGCCGTCCATTTCTGGCATCCATCGGTCCATTAAAATCAGGTCGGGTTGGATTGTTTTGACAACTTCTAAGGCATGACGGCCGTTTCCCGCTTCCACTATATTCAACCCCAACGGTTTCATCATCGCCTTGAGCACCAACCGGTTTGAGGCAATATCGTCCACAACCAAGATAGTGCGTTGGGGACCCGCGTAGCCAGTAATAGTGGCTTGCGGGGGTGGTGCGGTTTCTTCTGCTAATTCTGTTACAGGCAGTGTCAATTCAAACCAAAATGTGCTGCCTTTTCCAGGCGTGCTGTGAACTTTAAGCTCACCACCCATCAATTGAACCAGTCGATAGCTAATGGTAAGGCCTAAGCCTGTTCCTCTACTTCGGGACGAGGCAGACCCCGCTTGCTCATAAGGTTTGAAAATGTTAGGTTGTTGTTCGAGGGAGATACCGACGCCTGTATCTTTGACTTCGAAGATAAACGTGGTTTGGGGTGGCGAAACGGCCGTTTTCTCATCTCCTTCACTTAAACTCACGCGCAGCGTGACCGCCCCTTCCTCTGTAAATTTAACGGCGTTGCCCAATAGATTTAACAAGATTTGGCGCAGTCTTGTTTCATCTGCTTTGATGCCAGTGGGCAATGTGTCTGGACGTTGAAAGTTGAATTGGAGGTTTTTTGTTTTTGTACGTGCGCGAATAATGTCGGCCAGACTTTCTAAAAATGATGGAAATTGCAGCCAGGCCGGAAACAGTTCCATCTTACCGGCTTCGATTTTGGCAACATCTAGGGAATCATTGATGAGGGTAAGCAAATGTTCGCCGCTTTTTTGGATGGTATTGAGGTTGCCTAAGGTTT
>QQUD01000332.1 GCA_008501785.1 Chloroflexota bacterium | reverse complement strand
GTCTTGCTCATTTCCCATCTCCTTTATCATCAAGGCTATTGGTCTATGAGCAGTTACACAATTTAATTTACAGGCTCTAAGGCCGCGGCGCATCCGTGCAATCAAGCTAGTTTTCTTTGGTGATCTCCTTTGTTTACGTTTCTTGTCCATAATGGACTTCATTTATTTATGTTTTCGAGTCTAATTCCCCTGCCCTTCACAAGTCTGCCTTTCTTGTTTCGACGGACATGACACAGAACCATAGGAGCAATAGACGCAACAATCGCCTTCTTTTGGCTTCAGCAGTTCACAACAATTAGGGCATTCATAGAAGAACTGGCATGATTCTGTTGGCATTGTTGCCATTTCAATATGCCCACAATTCGGACAGGTAATGTCAGATTGATATTTAATATCCATATCTGGTGCCTAAATAATGTCCGATGTTGCTTTCAAGAGTATTTCCAGTAATCGTTTTTCTGAATCATTACTTTGCCTTCTGTTCTGATCTATCTTCTGTAGTTGGCAATTAAAATTTCTGAGGCCCTTTATTTGCCATTGTCGTTCCTTGGTAGCTTTTAATGTTGGTTTAAGTAAACGACGTCGACGATCTATCGGATCTATGCACTCTTTGACGTAACCCTCAGCAAGCTGTTTGCCTAAGTGACGACTGACTGTTGTTTTTGGGATTCCAGTGATCTTTGCAAGTTCGCTGACTGTTGGCGAATGTCCGCTCCTATCGAGCATAATGATGGTGATGGCAATAAATACTTCGCCTGTAGTATGTAAATCGTAACGGTGTATTGCCCAGTTCGTTAGTAACCAAGCAATCGAATAGACATCATCTGTAATCTTGCCATTCATGTAATATCACTCTAGCTAGTGTCCAAGGACATCTTTTTCCTGGCATTGCCGACTATCATCGTGTAATTCAATTTCTAAGGTTGAATGTGTAATATTAAATCGATCCTTTAATTCATCCTTTATTTGCATTTTTACTGTCTCTGTATCGTAATTAGGATTAACAACAACATGTGCTTCAAGGGACTGTTGGTGCTCATCCATTGCCCATAAATGCAAATGGTGGACAGAGCAAACGCCTTCAATCGCTTCCATGGCCTTCACGGTTTTATGAAAATTGCCGTCGACTGAAACACCAGACATCAATATTCGAATAGCACCACCAATTTCAGTAAAGCCATGATAGAGCACGTAACCAGCGATAATGACGGTTGCAATCAAATCAACAATGCCCCAGTCAAAGAGAATAATTAATGTTCCTGCAACAATGACGCCCACAGACGCAAGTGCATCGGCAACGTTATGAAGAAATGCAGCACGAACATTCATACTTTCTTTTGATAATGTATAAGTTAACAATGCTGTCGATATATCGATTATTAGAGCGACACTCGCAACAATTACCACAATCCATCCAGCAATAGGTTCAGGTACAAAAAACCGCACAATCGCTTCGTATATTAAATACAAGCCGATAATAATGAGCGTTGTGAAGTTTATGAGTGCCCCGATGACTTCTGCACGCCTATAGCCGAATGTCATAGTCTCATCGGCTGGTCTTCGAGCAATTCGACGAGCAATTAGAGCAACTAGCAGCGAGCCCGCATCACTTAAATTATGTATAGCATCAGCAATAAGTGCGAGGCTTCCGGAAATAATACCGCCAACAATCTGCACCACTGTGAGAAGGACATTAACAACGATCGCAAGAAGGAGTCGATTACCTTTAAAATCGCTAGTATTGTGCGAATGTACTCCCTTATTACCTAAATTCTTTTTTACTGAACTAATCATTATTGTTACCCCTTAGGGGTTGTACTTATTAAAATAATCGAAGTATTAACAATGTTATGCATGTAAATAAATTCCTATAAGCACCTGTATCAGATCAACGGTAAATGAGTGCTCATCGGCTCCCTATGGAGCCAAAGTATTACCTTAGAGTTATCAGGTAGCTGTTTATAAACTGATAACTTAAATCGTGCGTGCCTTAAGTCCCCGGTTGGGTTTACCCTCTGGTATGGCACGCTGCCAATCAGTATCACAATTCCCGATTGGGTTTTAATAACGATATCCATGTGCCCAGGACTAGTGCCGTAGCCTGCAGGAATGTCGAGATCGATCACTCCCGTTATCGTAGCCACCTCCCCTTTCTGAGTAACACTTACATCTATATAGGTGTGCTCATCTAACGGTACTGTCACCAACTCAATGAGTTCGTTATCTACCAAATCCGAACTAAAGGCAGAATGATTGATCGATAGAATAATGACGGCCAGGAGGAAAAACATTAGCCTGCTGCTATACATGGTATCTCTCCTTATAAGATCTGAAAATGCTCCTTATCCCCTACTGGGTTGCTATTCAACATCATCCGCGAACGTTGTCTTTATCCATAAGGCAAAGATGATTCAAGGGAAACTGCGACAGTGTCACTGACATACAACCATCCTGTTATAGGCTGTGATGTGATTGCTTCCTTGCGGATAATTTCTATTGCAGTTTCAATCTCGGCATCTTCACAAAATAATTCCAGCTTAATCGCGGTAATCACCTCCTGACCAATTTCAAGCGAGTATTCGCGTTCAGCATCACTCAGGGATTTCAGTGTTCCCTGCACATCGATAAATGACATTTGCACAAAACCTGCAGATTTCAGTGCGTACACGACATCAGCAATGGAACTTCGATGAATAAATGCTTTTATTTCCTTCATGTCGCTATCTCCTTTTAACCTTTTGATGAAGTCAGAATTATTCGAATCGTTCTTCTACCCACTCATACATAACTGGTAAAAGCACCAATGTGAGCAACGTAGAAGTCAACAGACCACCAACGACAACTGTTGCTAATGGGCGCTGCGTTTCTGCGCCTACTCCTGCAGATAGAAGTAACGGCATTAGTCCAAGCAATGTGGTAACTGCCGTCATGAGTACCGGACGAAGTCGGAGCCGTGTCCCTTCGCTAATTGCTTCCCCAACTGAACGCCCACTCTGTCTAAGCTCATTGACAAAACTAACCAGTACAATGCCGTTTTGCATGGCAATACCGAAGACCGCAATAAAGCCAATGGCAGAAGGAACCGAAAGGTACTGACCACTCAGCCACAATGACAAGATGCCGCCAACCGCTGCAAACGGCACATTAGTAATAATTAAGGTTGCATATTTGAGAGAGTTAAAGGTGGTATAAAGAAGAACAAAGATAAAAAATATGGTCAGCGGTACGATAAAAGAAAGTCGAGCCAATGCCCGTTGCTGATTTTCAAATGCCCCGCCCCATTCGATCCAGTAGCCAGGAGGTAAATCTATGCTCGCCTCAATAGCCTTCGTTGCATCATGAACAAAACCATCAATATCCCGTCCACGTACATCCATTTGAATAATCGCATTACGTTGCAATTGTTCACGGCGCACAAAAGTATATCCTTCGACAACATCAATATTAGCCACCGCGGACAAAGGAACGATTGCTCCGGCTTTTGTCCTTAATGGTATACGTTTGATTGCTTCAACAGATTCAGCAGATGCAGAAGCTAATCGAACCGTGATATCGAATCGCCTAACGCCTTTAATCAAAGTGGATACTGGTTCATTACCAATGCCGGTGCGCACTAACGTCAATACATCATCTGCATTCAGCCCATAACGTGCCAATTCTTTTCGATCGACCTGAATACGTATTTGCGGTTTACCAAGGTTCGCCTCTAGAGAAAGGTCAGCAACGCCAGGAACCTCAGCAATAACGCCCTTAACCTGTTCCGCCACTTGGTCAAGTACTTTTAAGTCCTCTCCGTAGATCTTTGCAGCGAGTGTTGCTCTTACACCTGAAATCAATTCTTCAACACGCATCTGAATGGGCTGAGTGAACGAAACAACTGCAGTTGGAACAACCACCTCTAGCTCTTCGCGCATAGCATCAGCTAATTCCTCAATGGAACGATCTGTTTCCCAGTCACTTTGCGGCTTCAATTCGGTAAATATTTCCATGTAATTAACATCAGCCGTTTCACCCTTCTCCGCCCGACCTATCATTGCTACCGTGGTAATTACTTCGGGAAATTTTGACAATGAATTTTCAATATCTTTTGAGATTTCTATCGAATGATCTAGAGACACTGAAGGTATGGACGTTACCCGCCACATGATTGAACCTTCCTGTAATTCAGGCATAAACTCCTTGCCCAGAAACGGAAACAGCGCCAGAGTAGCCACCAAAATAACCGCAGCAACGCTAACTGTTTTTCCGCGGTTTTTCCGCGCCCAGCTGAGTACAGGCGCATATATTCGATTGGCTGCAGAAATTAGCCATGTATCGCTTTTTGTTGTTGGGCGAAGGACAATGGCGGCCAGAACAGGAATTAATGTCAAAGCAAGCAATAGTGATCCGCCCATCGCGAAACTGATATTGAAAGCCATCGGTTTGAATAGCTTTCCTTCCAAGCCCTCCAGGCTAAATAGCGGCATAAACACAACAATGATGATTAGAATGGCGAATGCCACAGGATTAGCAACTTCGCGTGCCGCGGCGAGCACACACGAAGTGCGATTTATCTCATGGCCTTTCGCCTGACGCTCAGACATGATCCTAAAGGAGTTTTCAACCACCACAACAGCGCCGTCTACTACCATCCCGATACCAATCGCAAGTCCTGCTAGAGACATTAAATTGGCCGACAATCCGGCTTGTTCCATAAAAATAAACGCGATTAGCATGGCAAGAGGTAACGATGTAATGACCACCAATGCGCTGCGTAATTCGCCCAAGAAAATATAAAGAACACCAGCGACGAGTATCGCGCCGATCAATAGCGCAGTTGTAGCTGTCGATACAGCTTTTTCAACAAGCTCGGTTCGTTCATAAACAGGCCGCAATGTGACACCGTCCGGAAGCGCTGTCTGAACGATTGCTACCTTTTCCTTAACAGCATCAACTACCGTCTTTGCGTTTTCCCCAATACGGGAAAGCGTCATACCAAGGACGACTTCCTTACCGTCTCGCGTAACTGCCCCAAACCGAATCCCAGGTGCCGGAGATATTTTTGCTAGGTTTCGCAAATACACTGGTATTCCATCATTGACTTTGACGACAATGTCACCGATATCAACAGAATCCTGGACAAGACCAAGCCCACGAACGAGTAATTGTTCCCGTCCAATATCGATGTACTGGCCACCCACAAGCCGATTATTGGTTTCAATTAGCTCCATGACCTCACGGAAACTGACGTCGTACTTGATCAGCTGTAATGGATCGATGACCACTTGATATTGTTTTTCCTGTCCTCCCCAGGAAATCACATCGTCGATTCCAGGCGCTGTCCGCAATATCAGCCGAACACTCCAATCCTGCAAGGTGCGTAAATCCATATCGGAAATGTCAGCGTTGAGCTTTTCATCGGCTCGTTCCAACGTGTACCAATACACCTGCCCAAGACCGGATGTATTAGGCCCCATTTCGGGCGTACCGTAACCTTCTGGTATTCGCTCACCGATCTCCAGAAGGCGTTCCATGACAAGGCGACGTGTGAAATAGATATCCATATCGTCATCAAAAAACACTGCGACATAAGATAGGCCAAATAAACTAACTGAACGAATCTGCTGAACACCTGGCAATCCTGCCAATCCTGATTCGATTGGAAAAGTGAGTAATTGCTCGACATCCTCTGCAGCTAAGCCTGGCGACTCAGTGTAAATATTGACCTGAATAGGAGTCACATCAGGGAATGCATCAATCGGGATCGTTGTAACGGCTCGCCACCCCAGGAATGCGACGACACTAAACCCAATGAGCACCAAAAACTTGTAGCGTAGGGAAAAATCGACAAGTAAATTAAACATGGTATATGCCTTTTAGTGCTCGTGGCCTTCGCCAATTTCCGATTTCAGTAATAATGATTTCAGGAAAAACGAGCCCTGAACCACAATCCGATCGCCCTCGTGTAAACCTGACCTAATCACTATCCAATCGCCAACAGTTCTATCTGTATCGACTAATACCGCTTCAAACTCATTATCTTCATGCAGCGCAAATACCACTGTATCGCCACGTAGAAGAACAACCGCCTCCCGCGGGACAGCTATCAAGGGTTTTGTTTCGGCTGTTTTGATTGCGACTTGGACAAACTCCCCTGCATGTAGCTCGTCATCTTCATTAGAGACAGCAATACGTAAAGCTTGAGTTCGTGTTGACTCATCGAGCCGATGGTGAAGCTGAACTACTTCACCATTAATCCACTCATTACCATCGACTGAAACCTGAGCCAAAGTTCCGATTGATATACCCTCTATGTCACTCGGAACGGCGCTAGCTTCGACCCACAAATTGGTCTCATCGCTAATCTCAAAAATTACCCGGCCAGGCTCAATCAGTTCCCCAACGATAAAATCATCTAAAAGAACAGTGCCGGCGGTGGGTGCCAACAGGTCAAATGCGCCAGTGGCTCGAGACGCATCTCCTGTTGCCAATAGATTCCTGGCTTGCTCTTCGATCATTCCAAAGGCAAGCACTTTAGCCATTGCTGCCTGACGTGTGACTTGTGCCTCGGTGTAGCGTCTAGCCGAAACTACTTCTTTGCCCAACACTTGCACTCTGCGCCATTCCTGGTCAGCGACAAGCAACGCACCTTGTGCGTCAGCCATTTCTACACTGGACAATGTGACCATGCGCTGCCCTGCCTGAACTTGTTCACCCAAGTGGGCATGACGCTTCACGACCTGTGCCGCAATTCTTGGTGCCACCTTCGCAGAGAGGTAAGCATTGGGCATCACTTCTCCAGGAAGCCGTAATAGCTCAGAAAGTGGCCTGAGCTCGACAGCACCAATTTCAATACCAGCGTCGTTACGTTCGCTCTCAGTCAGCACAAGCCCCTCCCCTTCTTCTTCGTGTTCGTCGTGACCGTCCTCTTCTTCTGCAATAGTTACCTGGCAAATCATGGCCGTTGCCACCATTACAAAGACTGCTCGCTTTATCATTGCAAATCGCACATTCATCAGTTCTGCCTCATCGTGATTTTCTTAGGGGTGGCTACAGTCTTTAGATTGCCGTATTTAAGCCAATTCTCTACTTGACTGGACGCATTAAGGTATTCAATCCAAGCTCTCCATACGGTTGCACGCAATTCAAAGGCGGTGGTTCGTGTATCCAATGTTTGACGAACCTGTAAGAGAAATTCGCTTATATTGATCTCGCGTGCGTCCCACAGTTTTCGTAGTGCATCAGATCGTCGCTCTATCGAGCTTGCGCCGGATTCTTCCCATACCATCCAACCATCACGCATCGTCATGTATCGCTCAATGGCTACCAGTAAACGGGCTTGAGCATCTCTCTTAATAGTTGCAGCATCCGCCTTAGCCTGAGAACGCAGTGCCAGGCTTGCCTGGAGATCTTCATTAAAAGTGTTGCGAACGAACAAGGGAATCGAGAATGAAAGCCCGATAAGACTATCGTCATCTTCCTCACCCACTCGAAGTCCAAAAGTTGGATCTGGCTTCTTAAGACGTTTTGCTAAATCGACCTCAGCATCTGCCGCAGCCACTAATGCATTCGCTGCCCCCACTTGCGGCAAATCTGCGACCAACGTGTCAACATCGCTAGGTTGAGTCGGCAATGCAGGCACTTTGAGCGGAATCTGGGGCCATGACCGCACATCTTCTCTAGCACCTAGCGTAGTGAGTTCACGAATAACCCCTGCCAAGTTGGCTGCAACGTCCGCTTGGCGCATTCTGACCTCAGCATATGCCAACACAGCAGTTTCATATTCAACCTGCGTCATATCCCCAGCGTCATAACGACTCTTGGCCTGTTGGGCAAAGTCGCGCATAAGATCTACGCTTGAGGATGCCAGTCGTGCTAAATCGACAGCAGACCAGTATTCGGAGAGAAGCGTTAGGATTTGCGTAGTGAGATCATTGCGTATGATCTGATATTCATTTTCAGTGGCAAGTCGTCTGGCACCAGATGCAGCATAAGCTGCCTTTTTCTTGCCTGCCCAATCAACGGTCTGAGAAATACCAGCCTGGTAAGTTCTGGACGAGGCCTTCTCGGCATCAAAATCTAAATCGGGGTTATAGAGTGGACGATCCGCAGATCGCTCCTGCGCTTTTGCCGCCTCCAATGCTGCTTCAGCCGACTGAAGAGCCGGATGAATCGCAAGTATGTCGCGGACAAAGTGGTGCGTTAATTGAGTCTCTGTAATATTGCTAGGTGGCTTTTCTGCCCCTTGCGCAAAGACATCATCCGACAGGCCAACTAACGCGGCTGCGAAAAGACAACATGCACTTAGGCATGTGAACTGCTTGAACATGAACAAGATCCTCGAACAAAACGAAATACCGCACCCGAATACTTCGGTGCGGGTTCCTTTACTTACGAAGATCTAAACGTTTGGTGGGGGCGTCGGTGGAGACCGGCCAGGGAAAAAATATGGTCTATGGGCAAAAACGGTATCAGAAGAGGAGCGCACAAAAGGCATTGTCAACGGCGAAAAGATAACGCCTGCAAAATGCGCCCCGGCATGGCAACAATGATCACAATCAGCCTCTTCCGTTGGCTCATCACCACCGGAAATAAGAGTGGACTGCAACCCATCGGTAGCGGTGAAAATATCGATTTCCATCCAGGCATCATCAAGATCCGATGCAACTTCAATACCAGCACCGATATTACTGATGATTAGAATTGTCAGAATAAACTGCCGCATATTCATTGATCCTGCGGAAATCCACGCAAGAATGCAAGTACGCGTACCCAATTTTCTACCTTTATAGATAACGACTGCTCTATTTGCCTCCCATGTAGCTGTTTTGGCACCTCGCCGCGCTCGGGCCAATACGGAGTCCCATGATTCAAACATTGACTTGGCAACGTACGGCCGGTATCGATCGCCTGTTGGAATGCCTAAATAGTCAATCTGTGTTCCATCAATTTCAAAATGCTTCGTATAAGGTGTATCCCATTTAGAAGGCGGATAATCGATTACTTCATAAACGCTATGACCTGGGAAGTTCTCGTAATTGACCATCGCATGAGTAAACAGCGTATCAGTGTTTTCGTTATAGAACTCAATTGGTGCCGTAACGACATAGTCAAATTTGTCGCGGATACCTTCTCGATAGGCTCTATTGGTTGACAATGAAAGTTCATCAGGATCCCAATAGTGATCGGCGAAGTGATCCTGGCTGACGGTAATCCCCCCATTTATAACTGCATTCAGAAGTAGAGGTCACGCGGCTTTCGCCAACTTCTGATACGGGGTGAAACCACCCAGGGCCATGTTCGGTCGTTCAGCATTGTAGCGCCACAACCATTCGGTTGCCGTGTGCTGTGCATGCTCGATCGATGAGAACAAATGTTCATCCAGCCATTCATGGCGAACTGTCCTGTTGAAACGCTCAACATATGCATTTTGTTGCGGCTTTCCAGGCTGAATGTACTGCAGTTGAATGTCGAGCTTCTTTGCCCAGTTCTGGAACTCGCCGCTGATATATTCAGGGCCGTTGTCCGACCGGATGGTCTGCGGATTACCACGCCACTCGATAATGCGTTCCAAGGTGCGAATGACCCGTGCCGAGGGCAGCGATAGATCAACCTCGATCCCCAGCCCCTCTCGATTGTAATCATCCAGAACATTGAAGGTACGAAAACCACGATTATCAGCCAGCCGGTCGTGCATGAAATCAATTGACCAGGTCATATTGATCTGCTTGGGAACCGCCAGCGGATCGGGCTTGTCGCGCTTCAGTCGGCGCTTGGGCTTGATTCGCAGATTCAGCTCCAACTCCCGGTAGATGCGGTATACCCGCTTGTGGTTGTACTTCATGCCCTTCACATTCCGCAGATACAAAATTTAGTTCGGTTCAGGGCCTTTCTGGCTCCTGGTTCGCGTCATATCGGGCGTCATATTGTTTTGTTTTGTCGAGTTTAGGGCGACCCTTCAGTCGGGGGTTCGGCAGATATTCGAGGAGACTGACGATGAGACGATGGGACGGCCTGGTAGAGGCTTATATACACGAGTACGTGGCCCGTGGCGTTCATCCGGCCACGATTGATAACGTTCATCGAGAGCTTGAACGCTGGGGCAACTGGCTGAAGCGTCGGCGACCAAAGCCACGTTTGGAAGAGATCGAGCCGGATCTTCTGGTTCGCTACATCCAGGACCGGACGCCCTTTAAATCGAAGGCAACGATCTACTCGGTGATGAGCCGGATGCGCGGCATGGGCGATTTTCTGGTGCGCCAGGGGGTCTGGATGTCGAACCCGCTCAAGTGGATGCAGGGCCCCAAGATCACACCATATCACCGCATGCCCAAGCGCATTGCCAGTGATGACATGGCGGTCCTGTGGAAAGCGGCGGCACACGCACGCACCGATTATCAGAAGCATCTGGGGATCACGCTGTTGTCATTACTGTACGGCACCGGCCTGCGTCGAGGCGAGCTGCAGCGACTGGATGTGGACAACTGGAGTCGCGACGATGGCATGCTAAGGATCGATGGTCGCAAGACTGGCCTGGAGCGTTGCGTGCCGGTTCCTAGGATCGCCTATCATTGCATCGCGACGTACTTGCCGCATCGCCATAACCACCTGGAGACCCATAAGCGCATTGGCCAACC
>QQUD01000329.1 GCA_008501785.1 Chloroflexota bacterium | reverse complement strand
CTAATTTTAACCCGTTTCATCCGTTTATCAACAATCAACCATACGATATTTAAAACAAACAGTTTCATCTAAACGAACCTCCCGGAGGTGTCGCACCTCCGGGGTGCGAAACTTGCCGAGTGAGCACAAAGTTGGCAAAATTCCACCATGCCCAAAGCAACTCAAATTATTCATTGGCGACAACGACGACAGCGGCGACAGCGGCGGGGAAAACGTTCAATTGGTCAAACGATTGGTGTTGTCTTGCTGCTATTGGTTGTCGGTGGGTTTTTGGTGGTAACAACGGCCGTTCTCGCCACCGCCGCCCTCTATGCCACCCTCACAGATGATTTATTCACATTTTCCGAAGTAACGCAACAATACCAAACCCTTGAAACCGAGGTTCAACCTACCGAAATATTTGCTTTGGGCGATACGAATTCACAAGGCGAACAAGAATGGATTCGTATTCATGAAATAAGCGATCCACTGGGAAGTGAACGGCGCTGGCTCTCATTAGAAGAACTGCCCCAGCACCTGATTGACGCAACGATTGCTGCCGAAGACCCAACTTTTTGGAACAGCGATGGGGTTACTTTGTCAGATATTTTGCAGGCAGTTGTCCAGTCACTTAACGAGCAAGCTATTGAGCAAAAACGGCCGTCTATCCCCCAACAGCTCATCACCCAGAACGTACTTCCCACTACCCAAACCATAACAAACCAAACAACCATCTTCAGGAGTGTATTCCGTACCATTCAACTGCAACTGCTTGTCCAACAAGCTTCAAATATCTACACGAAAGAACAGCAGCTAGAATGGTACCTCAACAGCAATTTTTACGGAAACCTGGCTTATGGTGTGGAAGCAGCAGCCCATGTTTACTTCAATAAACCTGTCGCCGAATTATCCTTAGCGGAATCGGCCATGCTGTCGGCAATTCCGCAAGCCCTTGAAGTAAATCCACTGAACAATCCAGATGCAATGCAAACACGTCAAGCACAAGTTTTAGAGACAATGGTGGAAATGGAGGTGGTTTCAGCAGAAACGGCCGTTACTACCCAACAACTCCCCCTCACCTTTGCGCCCATCGTCGCCGAACGGTTCGACATCATTGCGCCTCACTTTGCCTTGTATGTGCAAGAAGCGTTAGAAAAACGCTTTGGCCCAGAACTGGTGCTCGGCGGTGGGCTGCAAGTGTATACCAGCCTCAATCTTTCCTTGCAGCGTCAGGCAGAATGTATCGCTCGCGCCCAGGTAAACCGTCTTTCTGGCACGCTCGGCCCAGCCCTACCCGCAGATGAGCAAGCTAGCTGCCCTGCGCTTGACTTTTTGCCCCCCCTCGCTGCAAATGAACAAGGCATAGACCACAACGTCAACAATGCAGCCATTGTCATGCTCAACCCAAACTCAGGTGAAATTCAGGCAATGGTAGGCAGTCTCAACTATTGGGACGAAACGATAGATGGGTCTTTTAATATGGCAGTAGATGGGTTACGGCAGCCGGGAACGGCCGTTACCCCCTTCACCTACCTCACCGCCTTCAGCCAAGGGTACACCGCCGCCAACATGGTTTTAGACGTTGAAACCACGTTCAATACAATCAACAAGGCTCCATTCACACCTGAAAATGCCACTCGTCAATTTCATGGTCCGCTGCGACTGCGACAAGCATTTGCCAGTGATTTATACGTCCCTGCTGTGCAAGTGATGAGTTGGGTAGGAACCAACAAAGTGATTCGCACTGCGCACAGCATGGGCATCAACACGCTCGATAAGGGTCCTTATGATTTGACATTGACTCAGGGTGGCGGCGAAGTCACCCTGCTGGACATGATCTATGCTTATGGTGTGATAGACAACATGGGCATGATGGCCGGACAGTCTCGCCCTACCAGCAGCCAACAGCCCGGATTCCGCACCCTGGACCCGGTTGCCATTGTTCGTGTTGAAAAAAGTGATGGGACCGTTTTGTACGATTACACAGAACCGCAGCAAATTGAAGTTTTGACACCGCAGCTTGCTTATTTGATGAATGATTTGCTTTCAGATCGCAATGCCCGTTGCGCTGGATTAGGCTGTCCCAACACATTAGAACTCATCAACAATCGCCCAGCAGCAGCTAAAACCGGAACAACTTCTGATTTCCGTGATGCGTGGACCATTGGGTATACGCCAGAGCTTGTCACAGGCGTTTGGATTGGCAACAGCAACAACCAATCGATGGAAAATGTGACTGGCATCTCTGGTGCCGCCCCCATTTGGCAAGCATTGATGAATTGGGCACTGGCTGACGAAGCGGTGAGTACGTGGGAACGGCCGTCTAATTTTACCGAAATCCCCGTCTGCAACCTGTCTGGGCTGCTGCCCACACCCTTCTGTCCCACCGTGCCCGAACTATTCATTGCCGGAACCGAACCAACCGTACCCGACAGCATGTACCAAGAATTCTCGATCAACCGTGAGACAGGTCGATTAGCCACTATTTATACACCACCTGAGCTTGTCGAAACCAATGTGTATGTTATTTATCCCGAGGCAGCGGTTGACTGGGCAATCGCAAACGGCATCGAACAGCCTCCCACCGAATACGATTCGATTGTGACACAACCCGCCAGTGCAGATGAAGTCGCCATCACCTCGCCAACCAACTTCAACATTTTGCGCGAGCAGATCATCATTACCGGCACGGCCCAAAGCGACAATTTTTCGTTCTACCGGCTGGCCTATTTTCAAGGATTGCAGCCCAACAATATCCAGACGATTGCGGATCAACAAACCGAGCCACAAGCAAACGGCACGCTAGGCATTTGGGATGTTCGGAATTTGAAAGGCCTGTATACGCTGTTGCTGACAGTGGTGCGTGAAGATGGCAGCTTTGCTGAGGTAACAACCCATATCACAATTGACAACGCACCTCCGCAAGTAGAACTGTCCTTCCCTAAACCGGATCAACAAATTTTCACGGATGAAGCGTGGGTACAACTACAAGCAGAAGCTTTTGATGATGTGGCGATGGATCGGGTGGAGTTTTACATCAACAATAAAGGTGTTCCCTTCGCCATCAGCCAAAATACCCCGTTCAGTGAAAGATGGCCAATCCCTGGCCCTGGCTGCCATGAATTTCATGTCGTTGCGGTTGATGCAGCGGGAAATGAGTCACAAAGTACGGCCGTTTCCGTCTGCATCAAAAACAGGGACGCATAATGGGTTCAACCTCCCGCAGGTGCAGCACCTGCGGGAGGTTGAAGTTGTCACTCATATACGAACCCAAGCACCATCCACGTCATCCGTTCACGACCCCTTCACGCTGAATTTACGGCCCACATACGGACTATCTGAGGTGGGTGGCGTATCCTATTGAGGAACGTGAGCCGGGTAACTAAATCATCATTTACACCCATCTTCGCTGAACCCTTGCATTTCTTCGTATCACAGTCTCCGTTCATGCAACATGCTCAACAACAAGAATGGCAACGGCCGCAGTGTGTCCGTTTGTCAAAGAATTTTTAGGGATGAGGTATTTGCTTCATGGTGGAAGCCACAACCAACTTAACAGAGCAGTTTTACACCCACCTGACACAAAGTATTGCCGAAGGGCTACTCGTTCTTGATGAAGATGGCACCATTTCATCAGCCAATGAAGCAGCAGCAGCCATTCTCGGATATGAACCAGATGCACTGATTGGTCATGCGATTCAGGAGTTCATGGGGGACGATCTATCCCTGTTTGAACAATTGCAAGCCAATGAAATGAAGTGTAACGGCAATTTTCAGCATCGAAACGGCCGTTTTGTCCCCGTTAGCCTCACTGTTTCTCCATTAGCCGCCCCCACAGTAGGCAACAACAGACTCTTAGCCATCACCAGCCTGGACGATGTGCAGCGGCTGAATGAATCACTCTCTCGAGCGCAACGGCTGGCCAGCATCGGCACGCTCACCGCCAGCGTTGCCCACGAGCTGAACACACCCATCAGCATCATCACCGCCACTTGCAGTAATCTACTCCACGAAGTTGAAGACAATTCATTGAGTATGGCCCAATTGCTGAAATATGTGGAAATGATCGAGCAAAGCGCATGGCGCTCAGTCCGCATTCTCGAAGTGCTGCGCAACTATTCCTATAACGATGCGCCCAATTTCACATACACAAATTTAAATGGGATTGTTGAGGATTCGCTTACGTTGGTTCGCCACCAATTTCGCGGGGAATTTCATATCAAAATCGAAAAAGAGCTGGAAGAGGATATCAAAACAATATTCTGCGACCACAATCGGATGACACAGGTGCTGCTCAATTTGCTCAACAATGCCAGCGACGCGATGGAGCCTGGTGGTCAAGTGAGTATCAAATCGTGGACCATGTCTGCTCCGCCCCTCGACATTTTGAATGGGGATTTGTCTAATGGAAAAACTTACCTGGCAATTTCTGTCAAGGATTCCGGGCACGGCATTGACGATGCCATCATGAGCAAGATTTTTAATCCATTTTTCACGACCAAACCCAATGGGGCTGGCACGGGCTTAGGCCTTTATATTGCCAAACGAGTTGTAGACCAGCATAACGGCCGTATCTGGGCCGAAAACAACCCCGAAGGCGGCGCAACGTTTACGGTGGTAATCCCCAGTAAACAGTAAGAATAAGAGGTATGAGCTTTGAGGTATAAGGTGAAAAGCTGATTATTCTTACCTCATACCTCATGCCTCAGTTTCCCCCCA
The DNA here is from genome assembly GCA_008501785.1 of Chloroflexota bacterium. The sequence continues at coordinate 5,929 of QQUD01000329.1, read as the reverse complement.
CAAGGCTCAAAAAGTATTTATGAAAACGACTATCCCCCGTCAATTCGGGGTGGAAGGCTGTGACGAGCCAGTGGCCTTCTTGGGCAGCAACGGCCGTTCCATCCGCCAACGTCGCAATCACTTCAGCTTCCCCTTTCGCTGCAATCAAACGCGGTGCGCGAATAAACACTGCTGGAAATGGCTCAACTGTGCCGTTATTTAACGCCTTGATGTCTAAACCCACTTCAAAGCTGTTTACCTGACGACCAAACGCATTACGTTCCACGACAATATCCATCACACCCAAAAGCGGTTGGTCCATACCAATTTCTTTCGCCATGAAAATCATGCCAGCACAAGTTCCCCACACCGGTTTTTCCATCGCAAATTGGCGCAGCGGCTGCATTAAGTCATACATCACTGCCAGCTTACCAATGGTGGTGCTTTCCCCGCCAGGAATAATCAACCCATCCAGCCCGTCCAGGTCTCGCGGCAGCCGCACTTCCACCGCATCCACTCCCAGCTCGCGCAAAATGTGTACATGTTCAATAAATGCGCCTTGCAGCGCGAGAACCCCAATCTTCATAAGCACTCCGTGGAGCTAGAGAAGAGAGCAAGAGCTAGAGGAAGAAGTTTCTCGCTCTCGCTCTCACTCTCGCATCTTACCAGCCCCGTGTGGCCAGTTGTTCGTCTTCGCTCAGACTGCTGACGTTAATGCCAACCATCGGCTCGCCCAGGTTTTCGCTAACTTTGCCCAGAATTTCTGGATTATTGAAGTGGGTGGTTGCTTCCACAATCGCTTTTGCACGCAAGGCAGGATCGCCGCTCTTAAAAATACCAGAGCCAACGAAAACGCCATCGACGCCAATTTGCATCATCAATGCTGCATCAGCTGGCGTAGCGATGCCACCGGCCGCGAAGTTCACCACTGGCAAACGGCCCAACGCTTTCGTTTCTTTTACTAATTCGTATGGTGCGCCAATATTTTTGGCAAAGGTCATCAGTTCTTCGTCGGGCATAAGCTGCAAGCGACGAATTTCACCCAGAACTGTGCGTGCATGGCGAACGGCTTCAACCACGTCACCTGTACCAGCTTCACCCTTCGTGCGAATCATAGCCGCACCTTCACCAATGCGGCGCAGGGCTTCACCCAAATTGCGACAGCCACAGACAAATGGAATCTTGAAGCCGTGTTTCTCGATATGATAAACTTCATCTGCTGGGGTCAGCACTTCACTCTCGTCCACGTAATCCACACCAATCGCTTGCAAAATCTGCGCTTCGACAAAGTGTCCAATACGCGCTTTTGCCATTACGGGAATAGAAACTGATTGGATGATCTCTTTGATCATGCCGGGGTCGGACATGCGCGCCACGCCACCATCTTGGCGAATGTCAGCAGGCACACGTTCCAACGCCATCACAGCAACTGCACCAGCGGTTTCGGCAATCACTGCCTGTTCTGGCGTTACCACATCCATGATCACGCCACCTTTTAACATCTGAGCCAGACCGCGTTTTACTTTGACGCTGCCGACTTCACCTTTTCCATTTTGACTTACATTACCATTTGTACTCATGAGCTTACCTCCAGATAGTTATCAGCTTTCAGGTATCAGCTGTCAGCTTTTTTTGCTTGTGAAGTTTCATTGCGCTGGCCTTCAAACCTCTCAGGTCTTTGAGCCTTCGGAGGTTTCGGCTAAATTCAGCAAAAAGCTTCATCTTTTATTGTGATTGTAGTCAGAGGGAGTAGTCAAAACAAGGGAATTGGCATTATCGAAAGGCGAAAAACACACCATTTGATAATACCAATTCTTGTTTTCAAATATTTGTCTTATTTTTTCTCTAAAACCAAGATATGCGATAAACCAAGTATGGAAAAGGGGGTTTTCTCGGTCGCGTAAAGTGCTTTTTTAATGATTTTACCAATTTGGGGTAAACGGTATTCGATATTGTCGTAGCCGCCAAAGATTCGGCCATAATAAACTGTGCGCACAGGTAAATCTGTAAAAAGTCGAAGCAAGCTACGTCGCGAATAAGTGCGAACGTGCGGAGCCAATCGGTTTCGTAGTGAATTGGGTAGATAGTTGACGAATGGTTTGTTGCCAAATTTGTACTGCCCACGCCAGTAAATGCCGTGCTGCTCTACGGGATACCAGCGATTGGGGCAGAAGATGAGAATACGGCCGTTTCGCCGCACCACCCGTACCATCTCCGCAACAGCCTTGCCATCATCAACCACATGTTCAATCACTTCGTTGCTAAACACAAAGTCAAAACTGTTGTCAGCAAATGGCAACTGCTCACCTGCGGCCTGCACAATGCCGTTGGCAAAAGGAGCCGCTTTCACCGCCCGTTCGTGCTCAATTTCGAGACCAAACTGTTCGGTGGAATGTTTAGCAAATGCATCGAGCCAGGTGCCTAAGCCGCAGCCGTTGTCGAGAATACGGCCGTTTAAATCCACCCACTCTTCTATCATCTGCAAGCGACGTTCCTGCCCCGACCGCCACACGTACCCCGGCTCGCCTCGCAGCGCAGCCTTATCAGAATGTGTCATCTGTTTTCTGGCTCCCAATTCGCAATAAAATTGTCTGGATCAACTATTTGATATGCTTCTGTTTTTAGCTGGCGCAAAAAATGTCTGTTATCCGAAATCAAATAATCAACTTGAAACCATTCTGCAAATGCGCCAATAAAAGCATCAGCTTTTTCTGGCAAACCCAACTCAACATATTTAAAGACCAGTTCTCGCGGAACCGGTTCTTCCACAATATAAGCAAAAGACCGATGTGCAAAAATTTGATAGAAGGTTTTCACCTGTTTGGGATCTGTCAGATTGCGTACAACTTCTTGAACTACCAATCGAGGAATAACAAGCGGCAGTGCAGGACCAACGAGCGTAAGGAGTTGGGCTGCATCAGACGCTTCATTATGGAGACCACGAATGAAGACACAGCTATCGATACAAATGAGCATATTCGGCTTCGAAAATCTCCTGTCGCGTCTGGCGTAGACGAGCCACGATTTCATCTTTTGTCAAACCCGTTAACAAGCCGCCACTTTTATGCACTTGTTTCCTCAACTGCGTCCATCCATCTTGCCAAGAAATTTGCGAAACAGCTTCAGCTTTTAATTCTGCTTTCACAGCCGCGACGAGTTCAGCCTTCATTGCTTGCCAATCCGTAGTTTGGTATGTGGCCGACGCTTCCCGCAAAATCTGCTCATCATCGCTTTGCTCTGCAAATTGGTCGAAGGGGATAATAGCAGCTATGGGTTTACCATAGCGTTCGATGATAATGTTGTCTCCGGCGACGGCCGTTTCCAACACTTCACGCCAATTTGACCGCGCCTGATCACTTGACATTGTGGTTGTAGTCATGCTGCACAATCCTATCTCGTACAAATCGCTCGTTTCTAACGAATTTTACACAATTATAGCTAATTCGTCAATTCATCGAACTTGCGGCGCACTTCTTGAATGTCCTGCCAGGTAAGCGATTTCGGACCACCAGGTTTTCGGGATGGGTTACGCAGCAGGTATGAAGGATGAAAGATGGGCATGACGGAACGGCCGTTCCAATCAAACCATTGTCCACGTAGTTTGGTGATGCCTGTTTTACCCAGCAAAGATTGGGTTGCCACATTCCCTGTCAGCAGCATCAGCTTCGGACCAACCAGCCGGATGATTTCCATCAGATAAGGCTTGTACTGTTCAATTTCATCATTGGTCGGCTTGCGGAAATTTTTGCCAGCGACGCCAGGTGGCATCCGAAACACAGAATTGCTGATAAACACATCTTCTTCAGGATCGAAATTAGCAGCCTGCAAAATCTGGTCCAACAGCTTCCCCGAGCGTCCCACAAATGGTTTACCAATTTCATTTTCTCGGGGTCCAGGCGCTTCTCCTACAATCATCAGCTTCGCTTTTGGATTGCCGCGACAAATGACCACATTGGTCCCGGCGTTTGCTAACGGATCATCATCCATCTGCATCATATGCGTAATCAACTCGTCTATCGTCGCAAAATTATCAGGTTTTTCTTCAAACAGGCCGTGTTGCATCATCTGCCTCCTTTTCATTTCTCAGCGCGATTGTATCGTAAATTAGCATGATTTACCGCATTGAGAAAGAGAATCACAAATAACACGAATGAACGAATGGCACGAATAAGAAAACATTCGTCTTATTCGCCTATTCATCTTATTCGTTTATTCGTTAAATTCGTGTTTCTCTTTTTTTAGCGTGGATAAACAACAATGACAGTGGGAACGGCCGTAAACGCCAGCACCCTCTCTTCGGGTTCAGCCAACACCAATCCCGTTGATGTACCCCCATCCAAATTGAGCGCCGCATCAATTTCCAGGTCTGATTCCACCAGATAACGGCTCATCTCGTGCAGAGTGAAGCTGCCGAATGGAGCCAGGATGAAGAGAATACGGCCGTTTTCATCCTCAGCCACCACTGTTCGCCGTGCCTGTCTGCCATCCTCATCAGAGAAACCCATTTCGCCACCTGGGCGCACCAACATAGGAAAAGATTGCAGGGCAAATTGGAGCGGTTCGCTGGAAGAAAACGGCCGTTCGGCCAACCAACGGACATCTGGCCCAGCATCCGTCACAGCAAACATGCCAGCAAACTCTCCATAACTAACACCGCTGGCCGCGCCATCTACAACAACCAGCCCCGTCGCCACAAAATCCTCAGTAAAAAATCCGCCATTCACCACGATTTGCGCACCTGTTTCCGCCTGCCATGTTGGCAATGATTTCGGCTGTCCTGAGCTGTATGCAATTTCGAATGTGAATTGAGCTGGATCAAGCCGCAGCAAATAGAGATGTTCCGACTGCTGTCCATTCTCATCAAAAAGGCGAATGGTGCGTCGTTCCAGGCCAGCTTGCAGGGTTAGCCAGCCGGTGTCGGGAATGGGGGTGATGGTTGGTGGCGGGGATGGGGTGGGTGATGGTAGAGACGCAAGATTTTGCGTCTCTACGGGGATTGGGGTTGGCGTGGGTTGGATGGTTGGTTGTGTTTTGATAATTGCTGTTGGAATGGGAGCAGGAACGGCCGTTCCGCAGCTAATTAACGAAAAACAAAAAACGGAAAACAGAAAACGAATAACGGCCGTTTTCACCTCTCGCCACTTTTCACTCACCACTTTTCACGCACCACTCGCTACGCATCCTCCGCCAGCATGATTTTTGTGCGGTGAATACGAGCTGCCAGGGGGTCGAGTTCCAGGGTCAGCAGCACTTCGTCGGGACGGCCAGTTTTGGATGGGGCCAAACTAAGGTGCATGTTGATTTGGAGTGCATCGTCTGTTTGATTCAGCGAGATGTCGAGAATTAACGGCCGTAAATCATACGGCTTTCGTTTTTTGCCGGTGGCGCGTTCGCGAATGTGGGTTTCGGATGCCAGCAGGGCGTCGATGCGGGTTTGGAGAACGGCCGTATCCACCGGGTCCAAAATCGTGGCCACATAGTGCGAAGAAACCGTCAATGTTTGCAGCGCCGGTTCTGCAAAAGCAATCTCCTCCATGCGAAATACATCAATACCAGGAGCCATTTTCTCCATTAGCTGCTGTCGTGCTGTCTCAGGGTCCATCTTTTCCGTCAGCCAGATGTCTGCTAACTCATATTCGCTGGTCGTGCCTAGTGGCAGCGCTGTTGCCATTTGCATACGAGGGCGCTGGTTAAATCCTTGCGTATAGGCCATCGGAATGTGCGCCCGATTTAAACTGCGCTCCAGCGTTCGTGCCAGATCAAGATGCCCAATATAACGTGTTGGGCCTAATTTTCTAAAAGTTAAACGTAAACGTTGTTCATAATTTGGTTGCATAAGCCAATTTCTACAGCGCATTGTCAATTTTGGCAAAGTCCTGTTTCCGAAACGAACAAACAACGATTTTTACCAGCCATACAAAATTCTGTAAAATATACACATCTTGCGTTC
>QQUD01000164.1 GCA_008501785.1 Chloroflexota bacterium | reverse complement strand
TAATAAAATCGCTACTCGGTCCGACAGCGCCTCAGCCTCTGCCATATCGTGTGTTGCCAATATGATCGTTGTGCCATTGGCACGCAATTCACGCAAAATCGTATGCAGTTCCGAACGCGAACCGACATCCAAACCAGCAGTCGGCTCATCTAAAAACAACACCTGCGGTTCGTGAGCAATCGCCAGCGCCAACCCTAGCCGCCGCTGCTGCCCAGTAGACAATTCGTGAAACTGCGTTTTCAACTTGGCGGTCAGGTCAAATCGTTCCAGCAAATCGTTGCGCGGTGAAACGTTGTGATATGCACAGAAAAATTTCATGGCTTCGAGGGGAGTCATGCTCTCCGGCATGCCTGCCGATTGCAACTGCACCCCAATTACATTGCGCAGCTTCTTTGGCTCGCGGGTCGGGTCAATGCCAGCTACGCGCAAGCTGCCGCCTGATGGGGGTCGTAACCCTTCCAGACTCTCCAGCGTGCTTGTTTTGCCTGCACCATTCGGTCCCAGCAGGCCAAAAATCTCGCCCTGGTTAACCGTAAAGCTCATTTCTGCAACGGCAGTAAAATCACCGTACACTTTACGAAAGTTTTTCACTTCAATTATTGGTTTCATCATGCTTCTCCAAGAAATTCAATACAAAGGAACAAAGGAGCAAAGGGACAAAGGAAAGAAAGCTCTGTGTTCTTTGCGCCCACTGCGGTAAATCCATGTTGATAGTGTAGAAGACGGCCGTTTCCCTGCCATCGTGCTTTAGGGAAGGTGGGCAACCTGTACAAGGGTACAATTCCCTTTTGGACAATATGCAGGCCAGGGCAAAGTGATATAATGACGGTGGAGCGCAACACTATGAGAAACTTGTTCCATCAAAAACTAGACCCTGACATAAAAGCTGAAATTAAAGAAACACGGCCGTTTTTACTGATCCTAATCGCCGTCCTCATCTTTTTATACGGCTTCGCTCTTTCTAGCACACCCGAACTTCGCCAACCAAACCGGCTGATACCAATTACGCTGCTGATGCTCCTGCATGGCGCGTTGCATTGGTACGTCGCGTACCTGACCACCCGCCAAACGCATCTCGTCCTCTACCTCACTGTGCAAATCCTGATCGTGATTGCGCTCACATTTATCACGCGGCAGGAAGCAATCATCATGGGTTTATATCTGGCGCTGGCGGGCGAAACGGTTGGCATTCTGGCAGATTGGCGACGGTCACTGATCGCCGCTATTGGCTATTTATGCCTGATGGCGCTCTCCTTTGGCATATTTTGGGGATGGGCAACCGCACCGCAATGGATTGGAACGCTTGTCATCATGCTGCTGTTTGTGCTCGTATACGTGGTCTTGTTCATGCGCCAACTGCTTGCGAGGGACAGGGCGCAGCAGTTGCTCAAAGAACTACAAACAGCTCATAATCAATTAGCTGACTATTCGCAGCGAGTCGAAACGCTGACGCTGGAAACAGAACGACAGCGCATGGCGCGTGAACTGCATGACACGTTGGCACAAGGGTTGACCGGTCTGGTGCTGCAACTGGAAGCGATGGAAGCCCATCTAGAAAAAGGTAATCCTGATGAAGCGTATCAAATTGTAGGGCAAGCCCGAGATCGCGCCCGCATCACATTGGCAGATGCCCGCCGCGCCATCGACGATTTGCGCACGGCTGAAACGATGCCAATTAAAGCCATTACGCGTGAAGCGGAACGTTTTAGCACAGCGACTGGGATTCCATGCCAACTCACGCTGCCATCATCGTTACCACTTTCCAAACAATGCAGTGAACATGCCGTGCGATTTGTAACGGAGGGATTGGCGAATGTGACGCGACATGCTCAAGCAACTGAGGTGTGGGTGACGGTGGAGGTGGAAAACGGCCGTATTCATCTCCAAATTCGCGACAACGGCATCGGCTTCGACAACAGCAACGGCACAATACCCACTGGCCACTACGGCCTGCTCGGTCTCCGCGAACGCGCCCGCCTTGCCAACGGCACCCTCACCATCGACACAGCCCCCGGTGAGGGAACGGTGTTGAAGATGGAGATTCCAGCGGATAGTGACCAGTAAACAGTAACCGGTAAATGGTAAATGGTGAATCGCAAATGCGACTACTGACCACACGACTACAGGACTAAGGACTAAATTATGATCCGAGTTTTAATTGCAGATGATCACCTTGTTGTACGGCAAGGGTTGCAGATGATTTTGAATACGGAAGATGATTTTGAGGTGGTGGGGGAGGCTCCTGATGGAGGCGTGGCCGTTAAGCTCACCAGCGAACTACAACCGGATGTGGTGCTAATGGATTTGCGTATGCCGGGGATGGATGGGCTAGAAGCGATTGCTCACATTCGCGCTGACTGGCCGGACATGGCGATTGTCATTCTCACCACTTACAACGAAGATGATCTGATGATTCGTGGCTTACAAGCAGGGGCTAAGGGTTTTCTGCTGAAAGATACTGGGCGGCAGACGTTATTCAACACAATTCGTGCGGCAGCTCAAGGGGAAACATTGCTCCAACCCGAAATCTTGACACGCGTCCTGGCTCATACCAACACCCCAACACACCAACCAACCAAACCAACGAACAAACCTATCACCAACCTGGATTTAACTGGGCGCGAATTTGAAGTATT
>QQUD01000108.1 GCA_008501785.1 Chloroflexota bacterium | reverse complement strand
GCAAGTCCCAGATGGGGCGACTGAACAAGAGGTCGGGGTCCCAGTTTGGGTTACGTCCGCCTTGGTAGCCGCCGCTGGTGAAGAAGTAGAAGTAGAGGCCAGAAACGGCCGTTACCAAAAAGCTCACCGCAATCAACCCATCCACAATAATGTTTTTCCAGGCACCACGCGAAATACGACAATTTTCGCCACATGTTTTTTGCCACACACGTTTGGTTGTCATTTTTATCCAGCGCCAATGGATGATGAGGTGAACCACAATGGCCCCAATCATCAGCAACCCGCCCCAAGCGTGTAAATTTTCCCACGTTTCACGACCAAAAAGGATGACTGTGCCAACGGCGGTATTGCGTCCCCCGTCAAGCCCACCAGAGGGTAGATAGAGAAAATAGATGCCGGTGAGCATGGATAGGAGTGCGCCGCTGAAAACGGCCGTGTCAATCAACCAGTTGTTGCGTGTTTGGGGTGAAAGTCTAACTTGTTTAGTCATCATTGGTTTCCTTAATTTCTCTAGAATTTTGTTAGCATATCATCCAGTTATGAAGCGGTTGTGAAGTTTTTAACAAAGAAAATTTATTCGGACCGTGGTAAAATACGGGCGAAGGTAAAGTTAAATTTGTAAATTGGGGGCAAACAGATAAATATTTGTGAAAAGGTGTAGCAAACAATGTTAACATCCACTCCAAAGGATTTACTTACCAATAAACTACGTGCAATTATCGAAGTCGCGGAAGTGCTCACTGCCCATCTGGAATTGTCACAACTACTCCAGTCCGTAATTGAGAAAATAACTGATTTATTAGAACCTGCTGAATTGGGCATCATCTTGTTGTGGGATGCACAGACAGGATTGTTTCAGCCGCAGGCGGCATATGGCCCAGCCTTGCAGAACAAGGAGATCGCTTTCGCAATTCGTCTTGAACCGGGGGAATCTATTACGGGTAAGGTGTTTGCCGAAAATAAAGCTTGTTTGCTGAGTACGTTAACGGCCGTTTCTGCCGAAAAAGCAACGCTCCGTCCGTCAAATTTGGCGGCACTGTACAAAATATATGGGACCGAAAAACTGCCAAACAGCTTACTTGCTGTTCCGATTGCCAGCGGTGGTCAAAAGTACGGTGTTCTGGTGCTAGAAACCATTCATGGGGACGAAGCTTTTTCCCAGGACGACATCCCGTTTGTGCAAGCTTTGGCCGATTTAATTGCTTTAGAGATTGATCGTGTTCACCTGGACGCAGAAGCAGCGTTTGCTCGTGAGGTTCATGAGGCAAATCGGCTGCGCACCGAAATTTTGGCCACAATTTCTCACGAATTGCGCACGCCACTGGCGGCCATTAAAGGATATGCGACGGCGCTGCTGCTGGATGAAGTGACATGGCCTGTGGCAAAACAGCGCGAATTTTTGCAACTTATCGAGGCAGAGTGTGATAACTTGGAAGGGATGGTGGCCCAAATCCTCGATTCTTCGCTCATCGATGTGGGGCAGTTAGCGGTTGAACCACAACCAGTGCGATTGCCGATGATGGCCCAGGAAGTTGTCGAAGAAATGAGGCGGCAAACAGAAAAACATCGGTTTGTTGTGGACTTTGCGGCTGATTTTCCGATTGTTGATGTTGATCCCCGCCGGATAAAACAAGTCATCCGCAATATTTTAGACAATTCAATCAAATATTCGCCAAATGGTGGTTTGGTGGTCATTGTGGGCAAGGTGCGCGTGGAGGATGTGGTCGTGAGTATTTCTGATCAGGGTGTGGGTATTTCACCAGAAGATTTGATCCCTTTGTTTGATAAATATTTTCGCGTGAAGGCTCCAACGGGGTATCATGTGCCGGGTACGGGTTTGGGACTGCCGGTGTCGCGGGCAATTGTAGAAACACATGGTGGACGCATTTGGGCAGACAGTACCGTGAATGAAGGTACAACCCTTCACTTTTCGATTCCATTACAAGGAATTAGCGCCAGTATATAATCAAAACCTATTTAATGGCCACCATATGAATTACACTGTTTCAAAAATAATGTGCATTTTCCAGGAAACTGATTCCCAGACCAAATGCCTTTTGAAAGGTTCCGGGGAAATTTTAGAAACTTTTGAAACAAAGTACTAATCTTATGAACAAAACAACGATCTTAATTGTAGAAGATGAACCAAAGATTGTGCGTTTGGTGCGTGAAGTGCTGATTGCTACAGGCTATTCTGTCTTGAGCACGGGCGATGGCGAAGAAGCCGTTTCTTTGGTCGCAATCGAGCAGCCAGACCTGATTCTCTTAGATATTGTGCTTACCAGCGAATTGGATGGGTATGGGGTAGCGCAGCGAATTCGTGCCTTTTCTGATGTGCCGATTATTATGTTAACGGCAAAAGTGCAGGAAGCTGACTTATTGCAAGGTTTTGATGCAGGAGCAGACGACTACATCACCAAGCCGTTTAGCTCTAAAGAACTGTTGGTGCGGATCCGTGCTGTGCTGAAGCGGGTTGTTCGGGAAAATTCGGAGCTAGGTGCAGCGGATATTGTGTGTGGACCTGTTTGTATTGATTTAGCCCGTCGTCGTGCCATTGTTAACGGGGAGCCGGTACATCTGACGCGCACGGAATACAACCTCTTATACGAATTGGCAACACATCGGAATCAGGTGATGGTTC
>QQUD01000424.1 GCA_008501785.1 Chloroflexota bacterium | reverse complement strand
ACAGTTTCCCCACCAAGCGAGAAGCTGTATTGATCTTCATAGGTCAATGTCGGCATCAGGATTCCTGGATTACCACGCGCTGCAATACTCTCTGCAACCGCCACGGGTGCAACCACTTGCAAATCTGGCACATCAGCAAACACGGCCGTTCCCCCAACATGATCGGTATGCCCGTGACTGTAAACCAGATACACGATAGGCTCACCGACAGCGTACCGTTGCAAAACACCTGGCAGCGCATGAGCGAAACTAGGCGGTGCATCAAAAACGATGACCCCTTCTTCTGTCTTCAGGAATGCTGATTGGTAAATGCCATCTGTCACGTAAAACAGATTGGGTTTCGCTTCCTCAACATACACGCCCGTCTTTGGATCGAGTTGAGGCACGCGCCCAACCGTTGCTGGCAGTTCTGGCGCAAATGTTGTGTACGAGTTCGAACCATTGGGATCGAGTGTGACAACATTTCCTGTTATTCTTTCTTCAATTGCCGCACTCTGTGCAATAGCTGAACTTTGTTCAGCATTCCTCTTTTGCATTGCGCCTGCAAAGAGAATTAAGAGAACTGGTAAAATAACGATTAAAATGGACTTCTTTTTCATGTTTATCTCCTTATCTGATTAAAAAATAAAGATGGGTTATTCAGAATCTTCTGATTGATCAGGTCGCAAACGAGCAGCAGACACAAGTGGCAAACCCAAATCGCGGATTTTTTTTAGCAATCCGTGCAATGCTGCTTGATCAACAACCGGACCAGTCAAGAGCGTTTCGCCACTGTCTTCCAGAGTGATGGTCAGACCCTCAAATTCAATTTCCCACAGTGGACTAAGATGCCCCTCAATCTTGATCTGATAGAACATCTGCTGTGGTCGATCTGTTTGTGAGTTTTGCATATCTGTCATAACGTTGTCCCTAACTTTTTGGCGAGCAGCCGCTTTGTTTCACGAACAATTTCGCTGTTTTCAAAGCGGCGCTCCCATCTGTATTTGCATTCAGTTTATGAAATTAAGGGGTGTATGTCGGCATACGAAAGTTCTATTCAAAGGTGAATTCTAAGGGCCAGCGGTTCTATTGGTAGGTGTACACAACTAAGTAAACGTCCAGAAATATGTTACTGGAGTGGAGGCTTCAGCCGGAACGGTTCCGGCTGAAGCCTCCACTCCGAAACGGAATTAGATTTTAGACGTAGCCTAACTTTCACCATGTGTATCGAGGATGAAATTGATGGCAGCATCTTCTCCAAAAACATAATCTTCAAAGGTAAATGGAACAACGATTTCTGGAGATAGTGATCCCACGGATACGTTCACAAAGAAATCTAGCCAATAACAATTGGGAAACTCATAACAACCATCAGCGTAATCATGAAGTCCGGTGGCGAGCTGCAAGTCAAGCTGTGAATTGGGTAATGTCAACAAAGAAGTTTCCCCCCACATGCGCTCATGATCCCCCATCTCTGTGCCAATGATAGTTACCTGCTCGCCCCCACTTGCCTTCAAAAATGCCACACTCGAAATCCCCGCAGAAAATGACATTGGACCCGTGATGACGTAAATCGGTGTGTGCTCTCCCGCTAATTCTGGCAAATGCGTCATCAGTTTGTATGTACGGGTGTAATCCCCTCCATTATTGCTGCGCTGGTCAACGATGATTACCGAGTATGCATGTTGAGACAATTCAGATTTGATCGCCCTGTTAAACGAGGTGATGCTGTGTTCACCAACATCATTGTTCGCACCATAACGCATGTAGAAGCCATTGATCGATTCAATCACACGATAATGAAAAGGTTCATCCCATTCTTGCAAGAAAAAAGGCATCGATGATAGCTGCGAAGGCAATCCATGCCATCGATCCATGGGAATCGGTGCGACCATATCACTGGGATTAACCACGGGAGGAGTGATGCTTGCGTCATCGAGGGAAACGACAACTTCTGTGACTGTCTCACTGTCCATAGGACGAATACCCAGCCTATAGCTGGAAGGACTATTTGCATAGCCACGTGCATGAACAAGGGATGGTGTTTCGAGAAACCAGCCGACAACCATTCTAAAGTAGCTTTCCTTAGCACCACTATAAGGTCGAAAGGCCTTTATCACTTCTTCGATTGAGTGTCCATCAATAGATACAATCTGGCCACCAAGTAGATGCCGATACTGCGGTGTTGTCCACATGATGTAATATCCATCATCAAACATGCGTCCCATTATTGGAATACGCCCTTCACTGAGAGTCAGGTCAGAGATGCGGACGAAAGAATGTCCATTTTGAGAGAGTGCAACTGCCTCAGCAATGCCAAGTTTCAACTCGGCATCGCTCAACTCATCAATGTTTTCGCGTAGTCTTTGTACAAGGAATAATGCATCCTGTCGCGTTTCATCAGTATACGGTCGATTTAACCATATATAGTTCTGAAAATAATCTAAATCCTGCTGCCATGCTTCGGTGCGATTACCGGGTGGGGAAAAGTCCGGTTGAGGAATGGTGGGATAAAAATATGACTTTCTGGCGAGTTCAATGGTAATAACGGCCGTTCCCGTCAAAACAAAGGCTAGAACAAGAACAACGAAACGTTTCTTCATGCGACATTCTCCCAGTTTTGTGATACTGAGTTTTCATTACTGCTCTCAGGCTATTTGCTCAC
>QQUD01001035.1 GCA_008501785.1 Chloroflexota bacterium | reverse complement strand
GTACGCTTGAATCAGTTGCAAGCTGATTCATTCTACAGTCCTGCCTCTGGCAACGGCAACAGACAAGACGATATGGAGTTTTTAAGGTTCAGATTTATGACCCAGGCTCAAAAACGCCAGAGTCCAGTTCTTAGATGAAATGACCAAGAAAGAAAACGTCAGCAAATCCTTTGGCACCATCCGGCTTGACGGTTTGAGTTTCGAATGAGAAATTGGTCCCGCTTGGATCATATTCAAGCGGCGGTTTATGCTCGACCAGGCGACAGACATCGTTGAAGTGGGATTGGGAAACGGCCGTTTCCTTCTGCTGTATTTTGCTCCATTTCGCCACAAACTTTTTCGGACTCAACTCTGGCATAGTGCGCGCTCCATAATGACAATATTGTGTTCATTTGGCTGGTTAGTATTGTAATCCGTAGCCCAATTCATGACAAGAATTTGTTATTTGCCAATAATGTTAAGACGCATTTTCTTACTGATTTTGGGATGTGATTTAATATAACCTCAGTTCGAAATTAGAACGCAGATTGCCACCTGCGGTGGCTTTGTAGATAACGCAGATATTCAAGATTTGTTGAAAGCTTTCACTTTAAAATTCACGAACAATCTGCGTTTATCAGGTAAATCTACGTCCCATTTCTTATCTTCGAACTCAGGAATAGAAAAACGGCCGTTTCCCTCCAACGGCCGTTTCGACTATTCGACTAAAGACGACTCGACTACTGAAGCCCAACCATCAACTCTTCCAGCGCTTCCCGTGACGGCCGTATCCTCTCATCCGCCAAATGCGCCAGCGGCGTATCCACCAGATTGCGTTCCTCATCCAGTGCTTCACGCTCCTGGTTGAAGTAAATAAGCCCCGTGATAAACTCTTGCTTATCCTCGGCATGATACAGTCGGGTCAACGCTCGTACTTTGTCCGTCGGATCGTAATCAAGTTCCAGCTTGCGTAGTTGAATATGCGAGCCGTCCGGCATGTCCACCACTTGCACCGTCCCCGGTTCGTGTCCTTCAATGACAATCTCTTCGGCAGGTGCCACCCAACCAAAATCATGCAGCGGCGCTTGTTTTTCACGGCCATATCCATAACTTTTGGTCGAGGTATCTTGATTATTAAACGCCACACACGGGCTGATGATGTCGAGAACGGCGGTTCCATTAAAACTCATCGCCGCCTTCAACAACTCCCGCACCTGCTTCGCATCCCCAGAAAAAGAACGCGCCACAAATCCGGCACCCGCTACCAGCGCTTCCATGCAAATATCAATCGGCGGCAATTCATTCGTGCCTGCATACTTCAACGTCTGCCCTTCATCGGCCGTCGCTGAAAACTGCCCTTTGGTCAGGCCATACACGCCATTATTTTCCACAATGTACACCATCCGCACATTGCGTCGCATCACATGTTTAAACTGCCCCATGCCGATGCTCGCCGAATCGCCATCTCCGCTCACGCCAATGCCCCGCAAATGGTGATTCGCCAGCAGCGCACCTGTACCAATTGAAGGCATCCGTCCATGCAGCGAGTTAAACCCGTGCGACTGTCCCAAAAAATAAGCAGGCGATTTACTCGAACAGCCAATCCCGCTCAATTTGATAACCTCATGCGGACGCAGGTTCAACTCATACGCTACCTGTACAATCTGATTTGCAATCGAATTATGGCCACACCCCTTACACAAAGTCGAAGGCCGTCCCTTATAATCTGTCTTAGTCAATCCAACCAGGTTAATCGCTGGTCCACGTTTTGATTTACCCATTTTGATTCTCCGTTTTGGAAGTAAGAAGTAAACTATTCACTATTCACCACTCACTACTCACTACTCCCTTCAATCGCTTCCACAACCCAATGCGCCGTCAACGGCATACCATCCAATAATGCCAGCGACGTCAATTTAGTCGCCATTTCCGGCATTTCGGTTTGCAAGATTTTGTGCAGTTGGCCATCTCGGTTCAGTTCAACCACGTAAACTTTATCGTAACGCGCCACAAACGCCTTCACTTCGTCATTAATTGGCAGTGCTCGCAGTCGCATAGAGCTAGTCAGCACACCATTGGCAGCCAGACGATCACGTGCTTCATCAATCGCGTATTTGGTTGTGCCAAAAGCGATGATGCCAAATTCAGCGCCTTCCACCTCATCAACAACGGGTTGGGGTACTATTTCACGCGCCGTATCGAATTTGCGCTGTATGCGTGCCATGTTTTCCAGCCACACTTCTGATTTTTCGCTGTACACAGCATACTCATCATGACCAGTACCCCGTGCAAACCAGGCAGCAAACGGACTATCGGTACCAGGAAGGGTACGATAGCCAATGCCATCACCATCGAGGTCTTTATAACGGCCGTATTCCCTTGTCACGTCCTCCGCTGCCAACACCTTGCCCCGCTTAATTGGCTCGGTTGGGTATTCAAACGGCTGTGACATCCAATTATTCATCCCCAGGTCCAAATCACTCAAGACAAACACCGGCGTTTGCAGCTCATCTGCCAAATTCAACGAAGTCGTGCCAAATTCAAAACACTCTTCAACCGTAGCCGGCAGCAAAAGCACATTTTCCGTGTCCCCATGCCCCAGGTAATACGTCGAAAGCAAATCACCCTGCCCGGTACGCGTCGGCATCCCGGTACTGGGACCCACCCGCTGAATATTCCAAATCACGGCCGGTATTTCAGCAAAATAACCTAACCCGGCAAACTCAGCCATCAACGAGACACCAGGGCCAGACGTCGCCGTCATGGCGCGTGCGCCAGCCCAGCCAGCACCCAAAATCATGCCAATCGCCGCCAATTCATCTTCAGCCTGCACCACTGCATAAGTTGCCTTGCCAGTTTCAGGGTCTTTGCGCAATTTGCCCAAATAGGTGTTCAGCGAATCAATCACGCTCGTTGATGGCGTAATCGGATACCAGGCGGCAAAGGTGACGCCACCAAAAACGGAACCTAAACCGGCAGCTTCGTTGCCGGTAATCATGATTTGGCCTTCCGTTTCATTCATCGGCTCTACCCGATACGGATCGGTTTTGGTGATATTTTCGGCCATCCACGCAAACGCGGCGGTAATCACATTCAGATTCGGTTCAACCAGCTTACGTCGCCCTTTAAAATGATGATCGAGCGCTTCATCCAACTTTTGCAACGGAATATCCAGCAGTTGTGCCAAAGCACCCACATACACCATATTGGCAATATAATCACGCAGCTTGCCTTTCATGCCAGTCTCGCGCACAAACGTATTCACTGGAATGGCATAATACGTGATGTCATCACGCTGCGGCACGTTGCGCCAATCGGCATTGTGCAAGCAAACGCCACCCGGCGGCAAATTAGCAATATCTTCTGCCAATGTCACCTGGTTAAACGCCACCAAAATCTCTGAGGTATGCCGTCGCGCCACATATCCATCCTTGCTCACGCGAATGTGATACCAGGTTGGTAAACCCTGGATATTCGATGGAAAGATATTTTTCCCGTTAACAGGAATTCCCATTTTAAAAAAGGCACGTAAAAGTGCGAGGTTCGATGTTTGGCTACCTGTACCATTGGCTGTGGCCACAACAATTGAAAAATCGTTGGTGATAAACGGCCGTTCCAATACAGGTGCAACATCAGGTTTAGATTCAATATCACCCATATTCATTACTCCTTATCATTCATTGGGATATAGTAAATAATTACGCCTGAACTATTATTATATTCTTCTGCCAGCAAGCGTAAAACAATAAACACAAAAAAAACAAAAAGACTCATGAATGACCTATCAAACAGCCCACCCATGAGTCTCATTATAGGGGAAAGTGCATTTAGTAAGAACTTCGTCCATGCACTCTCAACAAGTTGTAATAAAGGCCGATAAGAAATCAGGGTGAGTGAGTGATTTCCCCATTTGTGAAGACGGGAGAAACCTGAAATCTTATCAAAGCCATCAACTTCATGAAAATAATCTTCAAATTTCCCAAAAGCTTTGAACCATTGGCTCAAGTAACAAATTCAATCAACTTCCAGGAAATTTCAGAAATCAATCTATCAATTATTCTTCTACAGTCCACACATCTTCTGAGCGATAAAGCGCATTCAAATCGCCTTTACCCTTGGCATCCTGAGCCGATTTTATCTGCCCCATCAGCCCTTCAGAGTAAGTCATTTTGTTAACTTGACGAACCACACCCATTGGCACTGGAAATTCTGGCCATTCCAGACTGCTCAAAATAAACGCAAGCTGAGGTGATGTCTCATCATGCACCAGCAAATCGCCTTCTTCATAGCCATTCCCCAATTCAACAACCTCAGGCGTAAATCCATTGAGAAAGATGCCTTTATCCCGGTTCGTGCCAAACACCATCGGCTTACCATGTTCCAGATAAATAATATGGTCATCTCTTGTTTTGCGATCATGCAACCCGGTCCATTCGCTTGGGTTAAAGATGACGCAGTTTTGATACACTTCAACAAAAGATGTGCCTTTGTGCATCGCAGCCGCACGCAGCGTTTCTGCTATATGCTTAGGATTGGAATCAAATGTGCGCGCAATAAATGTGCCTTCAGATGCCATTGCCAAGGCCACCGGATTAATGGGTTGTTCAATCGTTCCCATTGGAGAAGAACGCGTCTTGGCACCCTGGCGCGATGTTGGTGAATATTGCCCTTTTGTCAAACCATAAATGCGGTTGTTAAAGAGCACAATATTCAAATTGATGTTTCGGCGAATCGTATGGACCATATGGTTACCACCAATAGAAAGGCCATCCCCATCACCGGTTGCCACCCAAACACTTAACTCAGGATTTGCAATTGCTAATCCAGTCGCTAATGTGGGCGCACGGCCATGAATGGAATGGATGCCGTAGGTATCCATGTAATAGGGGAACCGGCTGGAGCAGCCAATACCAGAAATAAATGCAATATTTTTTTTAGGAACCCCAATGTCTGGCAGCACTCTTTGAATGGTGGCTAAAATAGCGTAGTCACCACAACCGGGACACCAGCGAACCGTTTGGTCAGAAACAAAATCTTTACGTGTTAGTTTCACGGGAATTTCTTGTGTCGTAGTGGTCATTATATTCTCCTCTATTCGCCCAGAATCCCTTCAATCATATCCAGCACTTCGCTGATTTTAAACGGCCGTGCATGTACCTTCGGATACGCTTGAATGTCCATGATAAATTTACTGCGCAGCATGTAGGTTAGCTGGCCGCCATTCATTTCTGGCACAACCACGCGCTTATAGCTGCTCAAAATTTCTTGCAAATTATTCGGGAATGGGTTGAGATGACGCAAATGTACATGAGCCACATCATGGCCCTTCTCTTGCGCACGCCTCACACCAGACCGCACCGCACCATACGTGCTGCCCCAACTCAAAATCAGCAGTTTACCAGATTCTGGTCCATACACTTCCAATGGTGGAATCATATCTGCCAGACGAGCAATCTTTTCTGCACGTTCTGCTACCATTTGTTCATGGTGCTGCGCCTCATGAGACACATTTCCAGTTATGGGAGCTTTGCTCAAACCACCAATTCGATGTTCTAGCCCAGGTGTTCCTGGAATCGCCCAGGGACGACCCAACGTGTCTTCATCACGTTTGTACGGTAAGAAAGGACCATCTCCATTCGAAGGGGCAACTGGATGTTCGAACTCTATTTCTGGGATGTCATCTGGGTTGGGAATCAACCACGGTTCTGAGCTGTTGCCTAAGAAACCGTCTGACATGATCATCACGGGTGTCATGGCCCTAACTGCCATCCGACTAGCTTCAATGGCAACATCGAAGGCATCTGACGGGCTTCGGGGTGCCACAATAGCAATTGGACTCTCGCCATTGCGGCCAAACATGGCCTGCAATAGGTCAGACTGTTCTGTTTTAGTTGGCAAACCAGTGCTGGGTCCACCACGCTGCACATTCACAATCACCATTGGCAGTTCCAAGGCAATTGCGAGGTTCATTGCTTCGCTTTTTAGCGCAACACCAGGACCACTGGTACCCGTGACGGCTAAAGCACCGCCAAATGCCGCACCAATAATCGAACCCATTGCTGCAATTTCATCTTCAGCCTGGAAGGTGCGTACATCAAAATGTTGCAGCCGTGCCAGCGCATGCAAAATATCGGTGGCAGGCGTAATCGGATAGGTGCCATAAAACAGGGACTTGCCCATCTTTTGGGCGGCGGTAACAAACCCAATGGCGGTTGCTTCGTTACCTGTAATTTTGCGATAGGTTCCCGGTGCCAATGATGCCGGACGAATGCGGTATCGGTGTTGGAAGGTACGCATCGTTTCGCCAAAATGGAAACCCGTTTCCAATGCAGTCATGTTTGCTTGAATCACTGCTGGTTTCTTGGCAAATTTTTTCTTAATCCAGGCCAATGTCGGTTCCATTGGCCGGTCAAACAGCCAAAAAACAAGACCTAATGCACAAAAGTTTTGTGAACGGTCTTTTTCCTTTAGAGAAAGCGCTTCGATATCCTTTAATGCCTCTCTATTCAGAGAAGTCAGCGGCACTTCAAGAACATGAAAGCCACTGAGTGAATCATCTTCAAGTGGATTTGATTCGTAATCGGCTTTTTTTAGATTGTTTCGGGTAAAAGCATCCGTGTTAACAATAATTGTTCCGCCTGATTCAAGCTCAGGCAGGCAAGCTTTTAAAGCTGCCGGATTCATGGCCACTAACGCTTGAGGCTCATCACCGGGTGTTAAAACGTCTTGGTTTGAAAAATTAACTTGAAAGCCACTGACACCGGCTAACGTACCGGATGGTGCTCGAATTTCTGATGGATAGTCTGGCATGGTGCTGATGTCGTTGCCCGCCATTGCCGATGTATTGGTAAACTGCGCACCGGTCAACTGCATCCCATCGCCGGAATCTCCAGCAAACCGGATCACAATTGATTCGCGTTCTTCAAAGTGTGAACCATTTTCGCTCATTTAGTTCTCCTTGTACTTTTCAGTATCGGATTCAAATGGGTTTTGTTTAAGTGAGAAATGTACATTTTCTAATCAAGCGCTTGCTCTAAACTCATAAATTCCTCCCTCATAAAATTCAACTTGCTATTCACCGACAACTTTCGGCAAAAGCGAGAAATGTTGTATTAACAATTGACGTCCAAGCTTAAAATCATCATTGCATAACGCTTCGACAATTTGTTCATGATACGTCCAAACATCAATCCAATATTGATACGTCACAAAGCGTGTCAACTCACTGGCCTCATATGCATCCCAATAAGCAGACAATATGCCCTGCACGAATGGATTTTCTAACCTGTGAAAAATTAGCAGATGTAATTGACGATGTTCATAGTTCGGAACATGGATGGGTTCCCCTCGCAGTTTGTCCCAGGCGCTTTGCAATATTGCTTTTAGCAATTGCTTGTCTTCTGACGTTAAAAGAACCACTGCATCCAACCAGAAACTGGCCTCAACGGATCGTCTTAAACGACTGTATTGTTCAAATGTGGCTTCTTTAGTGGCTAAACCAAAGAGAACGCTTTGCAAAACCGGCGGCGCAAAGTCAAATTTCTGACGCTGGATACCTACCCGAGGTCGTACCGAAACAAGACCCAAGTTACGAGCAACTTCAAGCTGCTCTCTTAATTTCCCCACGCTAATGCCCAATTCAAGGCTTATATCCGTTAAAGGAGGCAGCTTTTCGCCAGGTGCTATTTGTTTTTCAATGATGAAGTTGAGGAATCTGGAGTCAAGTTTCTGGAGAATCATAAATCATCCAATTCATTCGATAAATTAAATAAATCCAATTATTTGGATAATAACAAAAAACAGAACCAAAATCAATAGGTTTAGGTCCCATTTTTTATTAAAAGATCACGATTCAGACCTTTAAGATTTTTTTATAAATTTTTGCATTTATCAAATATGGGAATCAAACTCCAGAGGTCTTTCTTTGGAAAACAAAAAGCCTTGCGAAGCAAGGCCTTTTGCGGGAAGAGGAGAAAAAAGGAGGGCTTTTTGAATAAATAATAATATAAATAATTTTCTCAGAAAGCTTCTTTATTTGATTTTTGTTACAATAGGTCTTGCTTTAATGCTTTGGCTGCGAGGTCCTAGTACCATTAAGTTTATGAGGCAGACCCATTTTCCTCAATAGGACTTGTGTACTTATTAGTAATTGTCAATTATAGTTTTTTCTTATGCAAAATCCCCCTACACCCCAAGATTCATCATCACCCGTTCCAATTCAAACAATTGGCATATTTTTAGCGTTAACGGCCGTTTTCCTCATCGCCCTCATCATCTCTGCCAATCGCCTTTCACAACACCCCAGATACCAGCCGGGTGAGACATCGCTAATCCCTCGCCAGTGGCAAGTTATCACCGATCAGGAACAAACGTTTACCTTTAATATGCCAGATCAATGGGAATGGGTCGAAAATCGCCCAAATACGCCGAACCAGGCATTTGCTCAAGCTTTGAAAGAGAATGAAGGGGTGGAAACGGCCGTTTCTCTCTTCCGCCGCATTGATCCCAAAACCGAAATAAAAATGTTTGCCATTGCGCCATCAGACATGCCCCACCCACCCATCCTTTTCGTCGCCAAAAGCCAGCGGATGAACCAATTAAGCCCAACCCAATTAGCAGCAGCCATTGGCAACGAACTGTCCAGTTTACAACAAATCGAATTGATCGATCGCCCTGGTGCGCAACAATTTGTAGAATTTATGATTGATTTGCCAATTTATTCAGAAACGTGGCAATGTATCTACCAATACACAAATAATGAAGAGGCCGGTTATATGCTGGGAGGATGTGCTCCTCAAAACAATTTTGGCAGCATTGGCACCGATCTACTTGCCATTCAAGACAGCTTTCAACTACTATTTCGTTAGACTTTAGTCACATTTCCTTGACGCTGTTTCATGCCCCCAGTACAATCCACATAGCTCAATCCTGCACACGCCTCTATCCTATTTAATGTGGCGTTTTGGATAATTTAAAGAAGTACCCCGAAACCAAACATAATTATGGCGAAAAAAGATCAAGCACGCGCCCGTGCGCAAAACGAATCTGGACTGGCATCATATCAAGCATGGAACATGGCTGATGCAATTAATGCATTCTCAGACGCCATTGAAGCTGATGAAAAAAATCCTGAGTATCGCTTAAATTTGGCACGTGCCTACGCCAGAAATGGCGACTTCGACCAGGCCATGCAGGCATTAGGCGAATATTTGCAAACTGAAACAAAGCAAGATATTGCTACCCGATTCGAGAAGCTATTTTCAACAGCGTTGGATCCTGTTGAAGAAATTATGATAACAAAGATGCGCGAGATCGGGATGTCAATGCAAGAAACTGGCAAAGGCATTCAAATGTGGCTTGAGTATCGCATCACGATTGGAAGACGGCCGTTACGCATTCCAAAACCCGAACTGTGGGCCGCTGCCCTTACTTATGCCATCAGCAAAGTCAACTTCGTCGAAACCAAACGAAAAAATGTCGCCAAAGCGTTCGACATCACTGAAAAACCATTAAAAGAAAAATATGACGAGCTTGTAGAGACGCTAGACATCATGCCTGCCGATTATCGCTACTTCACCGGTGAGAAAAACCCACTGGATAAATTAGTCGAGGCTGCCCAATTGCTCGAAAATCTCGACGAAAAATTCAAAGCTGACGAGTAAATCTGTTTCTTCACTGCAATGGCAAGGGGGATTGCCAAATTTTGCTTGTCGCATTCACACGAACTTCTGTTACCCATTTCACCCATTCCACCCCTCGTTTATCAGGCGCAACCAAACGCAGCGGGAAACCGTGACCATGTGATAACGGCCGTTCCGCCACTCCCACCGCCAACAAAAAACCACTCGCTTCCGCAATCGAAAACCGACGCCGATAACCAGTAATAGATTGGATAGTCACACTTTCCGCATTATCCAAAATGCCTACCATTTCAAGAAGTTTTTCAAGACGTAAACCATGCCACTGTTGGGTTGTGTACCATCCTCCCGTGCAATCTAGCACAGCCACCATTTCATCAGTTGCCAACGCTATAAGTTTTTCGTAGGAGAAGGTAAACGGCCGTTCCACCACCCCACCAATACGCAACTGCCACGTCGCTACATCAACCGGCTTTGGCCGATCAGCAATCCAACTAACAGACGGAAATAACCCGGTGAAGCTGCCGCGCTCATATGAGCCAGTGAAGCGGCGTATTGCTCCTGGTAACTGCCATTCATTTTTTGACCATTCAAAAGTACGCCATAAAAAAAGACCGGTGAGAGTGGAAACGGCCGTTCCCACAAACAGCCGCCGCCCCGTCGTCTCCGGCAAGCGCAGCACAAACCGCATCCGCCAAAAATGCCACACCACCAGCATCAGCACCAGCACCGCTACATAAATATGCAAACTCACCAGACTAAACCCGGCCACATAAATCGGCCCCACAAACGTCCACAACAATCCCAGCACCAGCGTCAACAGCAGCAGTCCTGCCATAATTGCAAACACCACACGCGCCCGTGTCCACGTCTTTTTGCGACGGTAAGCATCCAAAACAATGCTCGCCTTCCAAAACAGCAGCACCATCAACCCAAACGCTGCAATCCCATGCAGCCACAGTAACCATACTCCCGCCACACGCCCATTCGTAAACCCAACATAGCCAGCCACCAACAAAACAACCAAAAAAACCAATAACGCCACATTCGCCAAAGGAAATTTCATCTT
>QQUD01000710.1 GCA_008501785.1 Chloroflexota bacterium | reverse complement strand
GGTGTGAATGTGTCTGATGGTAAATCGTCGAGCTGGGAGGTGATGGTCTCGACGGTGGCGTCGGCGTTGATGGTGGTGAGGAAGGTGGTGCTGAGGGGGTATTCGAACCAGATTGCGTAACGGCCGTTCCCCGTCACCCCCTCAAAAAGATAATACAAATTCTCATTCGTAAATGCTTGTTCACCATTTGCAGATGGTTTGAAAGCGAGATAGCGACGACCAATGCCATTCGCAAATTCGATATAGGCGAGTTTGGGTGGTGTGGGTACAAGCTCCGCAGCGCCCAATTGGTTTCTGACATCATTTTCAAGCGTGCTGTTGCGCTGAATGGCTTCGGGAGAGAAGCTGGTAAATGATTGATTATCGGCCGTGCGTATGGGCTGCACACCAACTCGGGCGGGCAAATCCCCAGTTTGCATCGTGATTTCGATGTAATCTGGCATGTTGGCCTGAATGTTGCCACTGCTGGTGTAGAAGATGCCAAAATCAGTGTAGGCAGGTTGTTTTGAGCCAGAGACAATGTTTGCCAATTCGCTGGCGTAGCCCAATGAAACGCCTTCATATCCATACAGTGCATCATTTCTCCCCAGTAATTCTTTGCCTGGTGTGGCTACAATTTGAAATCCAGTTGTTTCAGGAACAGGTTCAGCGGGTGTTTCTTCCTCATTTTGATTGCGACAACCAATCGAAAACAGCAAAATGAATAAAATTAGCATTATGAAATTTAGGTTTGATTTGAAGCGCATTTCTCTCTTCCTTTTCCTTGCCCTGATTAATCTTGTAGAATCTTCTTGTATTGGCTGGACAATCATTAACATAACAACTTGTGTTATGTCTGGATGATAAGCGATATAGTACTGTTTGGTCAACAAAAAGGAAAAGTTTTCAACTACGAAAAGTGCGATGCACCTTCTTTGGTGCGTTGCACCGGCATTGTTATGAGGCGAAAAATGAATCGACGTGTATTGATGGGTTGTGGAATTGCACTTTTTATATCTATTTGTGTGCTGCTGGGGGGGATTGGGGCTATTTTGATTGGGTTTCGGTCGGAAGAGCCGACGGATGTGGTGATTGACCTGACTGCGCCGGAAAGTGTGCCAAGCGGGGAGCCGTTTGCGGTGGAGATTGAAATTACGAATGTGTATACGGGGGTGCAGATTTTAGACAGTATCGATATTTCTACGCGGTACCTGAAAAATATTTCGGTTAACAGCACGACCCCTACGGCTACTGATGAGTTTGATGTGCCGTTTGTGCAGTTTTACAGCTACACTTTTGAGGAAGAGTTGAGCATGTTGGAGTCGATGACGGTCGTATTTGAGATGGTTGGGGAGGAAGAGGGGCTTTTTGAGGGGGATGTGGATGTGTGCATTAATAAGGCGAGTTCTTGTCAAACAATTGAACTAAGTACGATTATTGGGACAACGGCGGGCAGGTAGTTTTTTGCACGTCATTTCGAGGTCCTCCGAGAAATCCCATCACTCTTGACACGGCAGGCCATAAGGATTCCTCAGGGGACTTCGGAATGACAATTGCAAAGACGGTTTCTTCCTTGTTAGGTGTTGGTTTGCCAACATCAGGTATTCGAAATGACGTGATTACTTAGTCTCTATCGCGTAGGATGAAGTAGAGGGCGGCGAGAACGGCCGTTACCGTCACCATCCCCACTACAATTAACAACAATATCATCAAGCTCATATACCACCTTTCTCAAAATCAAATTTTTGCTGACAAGCTGAATTGCTGACATGCTATACGGCCGTATTTCTACCACAACTCCCGCTTCTGCCCAGTTATAAAGTTGAGCAACATTGTCGTTGCTGAGGAGGACGCAGCCGTAGGTTACTTTTGTGCCGAGGTTATTGGTCCAGAGCAAATTGGCTCCGTCGCGGGTGGGGAAGCCGTGGAAGCCGTTCATGAAGTCGGATGTGGGAACAGGGCGGTAAATGCCCATGAAGTTGGGCATCCACAAATTCCAGTTGCCTGCGTAGGCGTTGGGTTCGTGTGACTGAATTTGGAAAACGCCAGGGGCAGTAGGGCTGGAATTGATGCCAGTGCTGGCGAGCCATTCCCATTTTAGGACGCCATTTTCATACACCCACGTTTTTTGTTGGCTAATGCTGACGACGATGCGTTTGTTTTCAACAATGGGCAGCGGCAGCATGGCGTCTGGTGATGGAATGATCAGCGTTTGGCCGACGGTGAGCGCGTTGCCGACGGTGGGGTTGGCGTCTTGAATCCAGGGGTAGGGAATGCCGTAGTCGCGCCCGATGCTGGCGATGGTTTCGCCTGCTTGCACGGTGTGCTGCTGGTCGTGGTGGTAAAGGCGCAGACTGACGTTGGTTTGTTTGGATTGGATGGCGGTGGAAACGGCCGTTACAGCCCCCTCCGCATCCAAAAAGCGATTGCCACCTAACGCAGATGTGCGCTCATCCAGAAATGCCTGCGCGGTGTTGGTGTCTAGCGTCCAGTCGAAGTGTGATTGGTCAACTGGATCGATATCTAATGTTAGCCATTCGCCCCAGACTGCGGGAGAAATCACCCAGGTAAACGCATCATCTGTCACTGGATCGTAGGCGCGTACAGAAACGGAGGTGGTGAGCAGCGCGGTGGCTTGCTCGGCAATGGCGCTGACGTCGGTGATGGT
>QQUD01000641.1 GCA_008501785.1 Chloroflexota bacterium | reverse complement strand
ATTGTTTATATTTTTGCAGTTCGCCGACTTAAATATGCGCTGCTTTTAATTGTTCCTGCCATCATATTTTTGTTTTTTTATCATCCATTCGTGATTCCACATCTATCTTCCTCTGAGACATTTAGTGATTTCAGTGCGATGACGTTTAATGTGCGTTTTGGGAATCAAGATTATGATGCAGTTGTTAATATAATTTTGACTTACCAACCAGATTTGGTCGCCTTGCAGGAAGTTCAGCCAGAGATGATGGATGCTTTACAAAATCGTTTGGAGGAGGTTTACCCTTATTCACAGATGGGGCTTGTTAATCAGTATGGAACAACGGCCGTTTTTAGCCGCTATTCATTCTCAGAATCATACATCTTAGATTTAGAGGTGGATCGACCAGCAGTTGTTGTCAAAATAGAAATAAATGGCAATGATGTGGCATTCATTTCAGCTCATCTGCAGGCGTATGGATTGTGGTGGGTGGATTGGAAAGATATTCCATCTGTGGCCAACGAGCGAACAAAAGCCCAAAATCGACAAGCCCAAATTCTCATTGAAGAAGTTGAAAAGCAGGACGGGATTGTCATATTAGGATGTGATTGTAATAGCAAAGAGGCATCAAGTTCATATAGAATGTTGGCAAATGTGATGCAAAACACGGCTCGTCAAATTGGATGGCAACTTAAAAGAAGCAACATTGTAAATGCCAAACAAGATGTCAATCTGCAACATATTGATTACATTTTTTTTCACGGAGAGGTAAAACCGGTTAATATTGCTGCCATTAGAAACAACGGTGGTTCAGACCATTTACCTGTATTAGCAGAGTTTCATTTTAATCAGGATTGAGTTTTAACTATGCATTTTAGTATCAGATCTTTTCATACAACCGACTTAACATCTCTTTATCGTATTTGTTTGCTTACAGGAGATAACGGGAAAGATGGTTCTCGTCTGTATAATGACCCAGATATTCCAGGACACATTTTTGCTGCGCCTTATGCGTATTTTGAACCAGATTTGTGTTTTGTGTTAACCCGAGACAATCTGCCTTGTGGTTATATTTTAGGAACCCGAGACTCAGTTGCATTTCACGAGCAATGTGAACGTGATTGGTTTGCCCCTTTGCGCGAACGGTATCCGCTGGCATCTGCAAATGATGTTTCGCCGCAAGCCAAGATGATTCGTTTATTGCATGTAGGTCATCGACCGCATGATGAAGCAGAATCGTATCCGGCGCATTTGCATATTGATATTTTGCCAGAAGGGCAAGGTCAGGGATTGGGGCGGAAGCTCATTGAGACATTTTTGAATCGATTGAAAGAGCTTGGTGTTCTTGGGGTTCATTTAGGCGTGGGCAAACAAAATCCAAAAGCCATTGGTTTTTATGAAAAACTTGGGTTTCAGATGCTGCAAGAGATGCCAACTTACCTGCTGCTGGGCATGAAGCTGCAATAAGCAAATCGTAGGAAAACACGCTGTGTTGGGGCATAAAACCATCAGCTTGGTGCAGTAGAGTTATGGGATGGAGGATGGAAACGGCCGTTTTTATTGTACAATACCCCTATTCAATTGTTACGTTGATGGGGAAAAATGGTTGTGTCCAACTATTCATTTATTTCTAAACGAATCAGTATTGTATCTGTTTTAATCTTAACCGCTGTCTATTTTACTGGCATTAAATCAGTCCCATTTCATCCTGATGAAAGTCAGTGGATTGCAACAAGCCATGTGTTTGAAAAATATGTGTCAGGCCAGTTTTCTTCTCCCGCTTGGAATCAATCATATTGGACTTTAACGCAGCCTCCAGTAACTAGATATGTGATTGGAATTGGGCGTCGATTTGGCGGTTTCACATCTCAAGAATTGAATTCCCATTGGCAATTTAACCTGGATAAAGAGACAAATGTAACCAATGGGGCCATGCCATCAGACAGCTTATTATGGTGGTCACGATTTCCGATGGCTGCTTTATCGGTATTATCGATTTTGATTGGATGGGGGCTATTGCAAAAGTCATTTGGGCGATTTGTTGGTGTGGTATGGATTGGTTTCTGCGTCATTAACCCATATTTTTTGACATTGTTACGACGGGCAATGGGGGAAGCTTCGTTGTTGTTCTTTATTATGCTGGCTGTGTATGCAGGGTATCGATTGTTGCAAATTGATGCAAAAGAACACAATTGGATAAAGCTAACTTTTTGGATAGGCATGTTTGGCATGATGGCTGGATTTGCTGGTGCTGCTAAGTTAAACGGTTTGTCGATATTGGTTGCAGGTGTCATGATAGTTCTGATCATTGCCATTAAAGAAGTAAACACAGTGCAAAGAAAGTTGATGTTTGCTAGTTGTGCAAACATGGTCATGTTTTTGTTGGCTGGTTTTTCGTTTGTGGGAAGCAATCCATATTTATGGCAGAATCCGATAGGGAGAGCCAGGAAAATGCTCGATCATCGTCTGAATGAGATGGATTTACAGCAAGCAAGATTTATTGATGCACATATTGATTCTGGTTTAGAACGTGTCGAGGTTTTACCGAAACGAATTTTTCATACCCACGCGACTTTGGATATGAAAGGTATGCATTTGCTGAATGTTGGGCTGTTTGTCATTGGAATTATTCGTGCCATAATGATGGTTGCTAAAACAATAGCAAAACAA
>QQUD01000376.1 GCA_008501785.1 Chloroflexota bacterium | reverse complement strand
CCTCAAACCGGTTCGGTTCGACATCGATAGCAAACATGGAGGCAGAGCCATCAAGCAGCACCACAACGCTGCCACTGACAACCGAGGGGACGGGGAGAAACGGCCGTGCCAGCGCAAACACCAGCATCGCCAAAATAATAAGCTGCAAAATGAGTAACAAATTGCGGCGCAGCTTTTGCCAAGGCGCATTCGCCTCCCGATCACGCAGCAGCTTTTGCCACAGCAGCGTACTGCTCACCAACACCTCACGCCGCCGCAGCCGCAGCATGTACAGCAAAATAATGGGACCAGCCAACAAACCAAGAAGAAGAAAAAGGGGCGTTAAAAATGACATACTTAAACTGGCGTATCCAACCACTCACGATCCACACAAACAACAAACAAATCTACCATTGGGTTAGTGTGGACAATTGTTTGAATACGCTGCGGATTTTTGAGAATTTGGTCAATACCACCACGTCTTTTGGAAACCGGTTCAAACCGTACCGTTGCATGTGGCTTGCCAAGGGAAGCCATCATTTTTTTGATGATAGGCTTGAGCATGTGCTCATCTGTTGGACCTTCAGCGATAATGAGGATGTTTTGGATATTCATGCAGATTTCTTGCCATTTTTCATGAAATGAACGCTATTTTCGAGCCAGCCACGCTCATAAAGCCGTGACAAATCTTCTTCCTTGAAAATCTCTCGGGCATTTGGAATATCCACAATCCGCTGTATGTGTGCATCTGGCTCACCCTCAAGACGATAAGTAAGAGAAGCATTTTCCAAAGTCTGTTCGCTAACCAGCACGAGCAATTGTGGGGAATGCGTTGTGGCTACAACTTGAATCTTTCCTTCAGAAGTCACTTGTTCAATAAGTTCCAGCAATAAATGCAATCGACCTGGATGAATACCATTCTCAATTTCTTCAAAGAAGTAAAGCTTTGTTGGATCTGGTCCCATTAATGCTGCAAGAATGCCCAAAAATCGAAGCGTACCATCAGAAGCACTATAAGCGGAAGTTTTACGTCCATTTTTTTCCACCAATGTCACAAGAATACGTCCTACCTGATCAGGAACGAATTCAAAATCAGACGCATCCATTGGTGTCAACTCTCGAATCCATTCCACCAATATCCTTTTTTTCTGCTTGTCCTGGCAAATGTCATACAAAACTGTAGATAAATTCTCTCCCCTATCACCTAAAACATTTTGCCCAGGAAATGAAGGCATCCTGAGTGCATCTGCATCTAAGTCTAAGAACCGCATTGAGCGAAATGCACCTATTATGGTTTTTGAGAGAGATTTTAAATCAATCAATACGTTTGTGCCGAATTCTTCTATTAGTTTTTTTTGTAGAAAATTATCATCACTAGGATCGATTTTTCCAGTTTCAATTAATTGAATAATTGGGTTTCGGATTGGATAACCAAGGTGTTTTTCATTCAATAAGAAATCTGCCCAATGCATATTATCTTCTTTCAAAGACCAATTAAATAATGGTTTTTGTCCAGAGAAACCCAAATATTCAAACAGAATTTGGAGGAGCCTATTATCTTTATCAGTCATAACAACTGCGAAATGGTAATAGGCGTTCGATATTGTAGATTGATATGACTCAGTTATATCCACATATAATGAAAACCCTTTATCCGCTGGGTTGCTAATTTCTTGCGTGCCACCTCGGATTCCTCGCCAAACACGCTCGCCGCTGATGTACTTTTCACCAATAATTTCAGGAATAGTGTAACCACGACCAATTCCGTTTAAGAAACGGAAGGCATCACGGATATTGCTTTTGCCAGTGGCGTTGGCACCTACTAAAAGCGTAAATGGGCCTAATTCTAGTTCGGCTTTTTTGAAGTTTTTGAAGTTTTCGAGCGTTAGTTTTTTTATCATTTGCCGTAACCATTATGACAAAGCATCAATTCCATCATTGAGCAATTTTGAAGTTGCGATCATCTCAAATCTATCTCGCTTATTGTATCATGGGTTTAGTAATTCTATTCTTCCAGACTGCGGCTTTAATAGTAAAAAATAATTTTTATTAAAAAACATCGACATATCCGATAGTTTCGCTAATATATTACCTGACACTTTTTTCAATCTCTTTAAAAAATGTACTCTTTTCATTAAGAGATTAATAGCCAACTCAAACACGACCGGAAAAACACACTTTTTGCGAGTATTTATGTCAACCAACTTTGTTGAAGTGTGCCGCGTGTGTGTTTTGTGTTGGAAATGTGGTCAAAGGAACTATCAATATGAGCAAACAAGAAAATTTGCGTCGCGAGCTTGGGTTTTGGGCGGCGTTGACGATTGGGGCCGGGACTATGATTGGGGCCGGTATTTTTCTGTTATCGGGTGTGGCGCTGACATTGGCGGGGCCATCCGCTATTTTTTCGTACATTATTGCGGGGGTGGTGTGCATCATCACGGCGGCCAGTGCGGCGGAATTGGCGACAGGGATGCCGACGTCTGGCGGGGATTACTTTTTTGTTTCGCGGTCACTGGGGCCATCGTTTGGAGCCATTTCGGGGATTGGCATTTGGTTTAGTCTGACTTTTGCGATTGCGTTTTATTTGTTTGGCATGGGTGAATATTTGTCTGAATTTTTGCCTATCTCGCCGTTTTGGGGGGCTGTGATTGGTGGCGTAATGTTTATTGCGCTCAATGTGCTGGGCGCGAAGGAGTCTGGCGGTGCGCAAGTTATTGTGGTGTTAACGCTGCTGGCGATTTTGGCAGTTTATACGGTTGGGGCGTTGTTTAATGTTGAACCGAGTAATTTAACCCCGTTTGCGCCCAATGGCAGCAGTCCAATTTTATCGACTACGGCGCTGGTTTTTATTTCGTTTTTGGGGTTTGTGAAGATAGCGGCCGTTTCTGAAGAAATCAAAGAGCCATCCAAAAATTTACCACGAGCGCTGATTGGCTCTGTGGCACTGGTATCGCTGCTGTATGTGCTGATTGTGCTGGTAACGGGTGGCGTGTTGACACAGGCTGAAATTGAGCAAACACGCACACCGCTGACGCTGGTTGCTGAACGGATTTTTGGCCCGGTGGGGGCTGGTGTTTTGATTTTTGCAGGGCTGTTGGCCACCATGTCGTCGGCGAATGCGAGCATTATGGCAGCTTCGCGCATTAATTTGGCAATGGCGCGGGATCGGATGATTCCGCGTTGGTTGAATGAGATTCACCCGAAGCGGCTCACGCCGTATCGGGCAATTTTGCTGACGGGCATTTTGGCGCTGTCGTTTTTGCTGGTGGATAGTTTGGAAACGCTGGCGGAGATTGCCAGTGTATTGCAGCTTTACAGCTATGCAGCGTTGAATATTGGCGTGATTATTTTGCGGGTGGCAGACCCAGAATGGTACAAGCCAACGTATCGCGTACCAGGGCTGCCGTATTTTCAGGTGTTTGCGGCTTTGGGCTGTGTGGCGATTATTTTGCTATCTGGTTTGGTGGCGCAAGCGGTTATTTTGGGGCTGATTGCGATTAGTTTGACGTGGTATTTTGCGTATGCCAGGAAGCGTGTTGAGATTCGATTTGGTTTGCCACTGTTTCAGGAGAAGTGGGCGGAATCGGGATTGGGTGTTTTGTTTCAACCGGCGGCTGCGTACAAAGCGACAGCGAAAACGGCCGTTATTCCCCCAGTACGTCTCATCGAAGTCAATCGTCCCCGGCGCGTGTTGGCAGCATTAGCAAATCCCAAATACGAAGCAGATTTGCTACGATTGGGACGATTTTTAGCCACCGGCCAGCAAGAAGGGGGTGAAGTGTTGGGCATCAATCTGGTGAATGTGCCAATTCAGACACCGTTGAACGAGGCACGGCGGAAGTTTACGAAACGGCCGTCTTTTGAACAAACCATCAACAGACTCACCCAACAAACGACTAACGGCGCAAACCACAAAAACGGATATCGCCCCGTCACCAAAACATCGATTGAACCAATTATTGATGTAGCGCACGATGTATTTGGCGGCTTGATTCACGAGGTGGGCAAGCGTGAGGCCGATATGCTGCTGATGGGCTGGCGCGGTGGCTTTAGCGTGAGCCAAATCTACAACAGTTCGGTGCAGCGCATTATTGCCGACGCGCCTGCGGATGTGGCGGTTTTGAAGAATCGCGGACTAGACAAAATCGAAAAAATTCTGATTCCTTGGGGTGGGGGTCCACACGCACAGCTGGGGCTGGAATTAGGTTTACGGATTGCACAGGTGACGGGGGCGGCGATTCATTTGCTGCGAATTGTGGAGGAGGAAACGGCCGTTTCTTCTGAAACCACACAACTGCGACAATTCGTTGCAGAGATTGCGTCTGGTTATGACAACGTGGAATATGTGGTCGTTCAAGCAAACAATGTCACCGACAGAATGAGCCAGCAGCTTACAGAAACAGCCTACGATCTGGTGATTATCGGAGCTTCTCACGAGTGGCGGATTCGCAATGTGCTGTTTGGGTCAATCCCAGACATTGTGGCGGATTCGGCGGATTGCTCGGTGCTGATGGTGCGCCGGTATTTGTCGCAAGATTGGAAAGAGGCGGCGTGAGGAAATAATGAATAATGAATTGTGAATTGTGAATGGATCGCCTCATTCACAATTCATTATTCGTTATTCACAATTCATTATTCAGGCTTTAGCCTCGCCCAAGCAAGCCAGCTCCAGGGGGAGTCGGGGGCTTGTTGGATGAGGGTGGTGTAGTGGGAAACGGCCGTTTCCTCTTCCCCACTCAATTCATAATGATACCCGCGCAAAAACAGTAGCTGGTGGCGCAGTGGCTCGACTTCTGCATCGTCGGGTAAGCGGGAAAGGAGGGTTTCGAGGTCGGTGAGGGTGGATAACGGCCGTTCTTGGTCAATCACCCTTTGCGCCAATTCATTGACAAAAGTACGCAAATCATCTTCTATCCCATACTCATCCTTTAGCAAAGTCCAAATTGATGTTTGATAGTGTTGCATTTGAAAATCATCTAACTGAATCGAATCAAGTACTGGAGTTTCCTTCAACGATAAACCGCCCGTTCGCTCGAAACCGGCTTCTGTTTTCTCGATAAGTAGGACATAATAAAAAATGTTGTCAGGGTAATTTATTAGTTCCAAAGACAACACCAATTCGGTCTGGCCGTCGCTATTGAAATCAGTTTGATAGGTCTGAAAATCGACTAAATCAGAGCTATGCACGTTGTAAATTGAATTGAGTGTCCACTCGTTATCTGAGGCATCCGCCAAAATTATCTTTGGCTCGTTCAGATCAAGATACCCTAACCATTCAATTTGAGAATCTTCATCAAAATTGCCGGTTAGCATCGGCACAAAAGGCAAATCAATGTCTGCAAATGCCTCAACAGGTGTTTTTTTTGCATCCAAAGTAAATGTATTGAGCCGATTAGCGATTAGATCATCAAGAGGACAAATTTTTTCTGGATCAAATTCCTGATAAATTGGATATCCGATGTAGTATAAATCCTGTTCAATTTCCGTTCCCAGCAATGTTGATAAACCATTTTCACCACCTCCGTTAATAAAATTGCAGAACTGCACAGGCGAAACCAGATTTGCTTGCCAACTTTCATTGACAAATTGTACATATTGGTTCCCAACGGACGGGAATTCTTGAATGTTCGCGAGTAGTTCTATTGCTTTTTCATCTTCACCTTGCCCCGCATACATCATCGCAAGATGCACATGAACAAGTGCCAGATAATCAATAGATGGTGCGTTTTCCATTGTTAGTTCTTGCAATGCAGTTTCCAAAATTGATGTGCGCACATTGAGTGAAAACTCAACTTCATCACGTACATTTGCTCTACCGTTTATCCCCTGTGCCACATTGCAAACGGCCGTTTCTGGTGCTTCTCCTCCAGTTGTTGTTTTTTGAAATTCGGCACCATCCCATTCATAAACATCAGTTTGCTCCCAGAAGCATTCAAATCGTCTACTATGCTTCCAATGAACATGAATCTCAGGACGGCCATTTTGATTGGCATCAATAATTTCATGATCAACAAACCCGTTAGCATAAAAATATCCAAATGAAATGCCTTTTAACAATTGAAATTGTTCGTTTTGCAACAAGAGAATATCAATTGATGTGAAATGTTTTCCCGTGACAGAACGCGTCCCGATTGTCATCATTTCAGAAAAACCATCACCCGTAAAATCATATTCAATATTTGCACTGCCAGAATAAAAAGGATCAATCATCAGAAAATCCAACAAATGATAAGTCCCATCCTCGTCCTCTCCTAGCAACAGCCAACCAGAAAGGTTATAGCGCGAAAAGCTCACATGAATCACCCACTTATGGTTATGCTCACTCCCAAAATCAACTGGTAACGGGGAGAAATATAAGTCAGGAATATTTACGTCTGGGGAAATGATAATTTCATATTCATTGATGTAATCTATCAAACCTTGAAGCAGTATTGTTTGCAGAACTTGCGGTACGTAAAAAAAGTATTCATTTGATTGAAATGGATATTCTTCCACAAATGTTATAGCTTCTGGAAATCCATCTGTAAAAAATCGTTTAAAATCGTTATCCAAAATCCTATCGTAATTGAGGCTACTGGTTCCTTCATTACAGTCTTCATGCCTGTGTTCAATGTTGTTGTTACATTGTTCAATCAAATGAATAAAGTTTTCCAGATCATATTCAGCCAATTTATATGATCCATCAGCTAAAGGCACAGACGGCAATGGCGTTGGCGTTGGAAGCGGTGTACTTGAAGGCACGATTGTTTCAGTAGATGTCGGTGTCTCAGTTGGCATTTGTAAAGGTGTGTCGGTCAAGGATGGTGTAGATGTGGCTGGTATGGGTGTTTGGGTTGGTGTGGGGGTAGTTACGGCCGTTTCCACCTCCACAACCTCACTAACCCCCTCATCTTCCTGCGCACACCCCACAACCATCAACAAACCAATCAATACACACAACAACGGTATCTTTCGCATGATGCTCCCCTAATTCATTTGGCACGTTTCTTACATGCAATTACATTTCATTCGCTTGCTTCAACACAGCATCAATAACAGGCTGGCTAATGCTAAATCCCAATTCGCGTAAGTGAATCAAGTCTGTTTGAATCGATGGAATCAATCCTACTTGTTTTGCTTTGAGCAAAATGCCAACCGTGCCAATTTTCATTATATTTAGCTGTACGAGTTTGCGGCGACCTTTTTTCTCATCCATCAACACCAAATCTGCATTCATCTCACGAGCCAGCACAATTGTTTCTGCTTCACCACGATCTAGCTCATCCAGCAGTACCTCAACAGCCAATTCATCTTGAATCGTTCTCGTTTCAATCCAGACAGCAGCAGATGTTTCTGTTTTGGCACCAGATATTTCATGTCCATCCGTTACCACTTCATCAAATACAGCTTGTGCGATATGGATTGTGCCGAAGAGTTGATGCAATAAATGGAATTTCTGGATTGAGGCCAATCCAATGAGTGGCGTTGTGTTGGAAACGACGATCATGATGTTGAATCGAGGTTTAAGCTATTGATTGTTTCAAATTCATCAGCTAATTCTTCTGCGGAGTAGTCAATATAGGCAATGCCCCGTTTGCGCAGCACAGCTAGAAAATCAACACGACTGATATTGAGCAATTTGGCAGCCTTGCCTGATGAGATATGTCCTTCGGTAAACAACGTCAACACAAGCCATTCGTTGACGTTTTGTTGTACTTTGTTTTGGTCTATTCCAAATCGGAGAAGTGCATTCGGAATACGAATTTCAAAAGCAGCTTCGGTCATGACAGGTTTCCTTTGATTCCAAATCTTGTTTCATCAGTATAACAGATAAGTTTAAACGCTGGATGTGAATCTGATTATTCAACTGGCTCCAAACGCGCCCAGGCGAGCCAGCTCCAAGGGGAATCGGGTGCTTGTTGGATGAGGGTGAGGTAGTGGGAAACGGCCGTTTATTCGTCTTGTATGGCTCCTGATTTTTCGAGGATAGTTTGGGCGAAAACGGCCGTTTCCCCCTCCAACCCCACATCCGGCGGCTCACAGTAATCTATCGACAAATCATAGCTAAAATCATCATAAACCGTGTTTAGCGCCACCTGCAAATCAAGCGCTACATCGGCATCACCCGCTAACAGTGGAACAGGCACAATTGGCAGTCTGTTTTGCATCTGAATTGGCCACACATCCACCACCGGACGCTGCTCCACGCGGCTCAAAAAGACAAAATACGGCGCATCCGGTAACGGCTGTTGCATCGGTACGCGATTGCCTTGCCGCAGCAAATCTATTTCCAGCAAATGTGTGCTGCTGCTCAAAATCTGATTACGCTTGCTCACATATTCTTTGAAACCCTCACCCCGCTTGTTTGTTGGTGACAAAATTTCAATCGCCGTCACCAATTCACGATTATCGACATCTCGAATTTCAACTGAATAAACCGGCACTTTTTCAGGCATAACCGTCGCCATTTTCACAGGCTGAGGCGCAGCAGATGACATGTAGGCGGACACCTGTTCATGCACTTTGAACACACCTGTATCTGGAATTGTGGTTCGTTTTGTTTTAGCAATCGAGATTTGGCCGGAACTGTCCATCACAAAACGCCGCACGGCCCGCGCCACATATTTTGGTCGCAGCTTCGGCCCTAACTGACGTGCTAATTCCGCACTCAGTTCTGCATGAAAGCTGTGCCATTCGTTACCTTCTAAATATGGATCCATGCCTGGAAATGGTGATGGCATTTCAATCTCTCCATTAAATGATTTTATTCGAACTTGATAAATCCTGCTTTTTGCAGAATGACTTGGGCAGTAACGGCCGTTTTCCCCTCCAACGGCACATCCGGCGGCTGGATATAATCAATCAGTTCATCATATCCCACAGAATCATAAACAGCGTTAAAAGCTGCTTGCAAATCCAGCATAGCCTCTTCATCGTTCAACAGCGGGACGGGAATGGTGGGCAAGGTGCTGTTTAACTGAATCGGCCACACATCCAAAATCGGTCGTTTCTCGGCACGGCTCAAAAAAATGTAGTAAGGAGCAGATGGCAATTCTTTGCTCATTGGCACGCGCTGACCCCGGCGCAACCAATCGATTTCTATCAAATGCACACGACTCTGCAAAATAGCATACCGCTTGTCCAGATAGTCTGAATACCCTTTGCCTCGTTTGTTTGCCGGTGATAGCAATTCGATTGATGCCACTAGCTCTCTTTTATCGGCTGTCCGAATTTCAACAACGTAATGCGGGATATTTTGCGGCATTGGTGTAGCAACTTGCACCGGTTTAGGTGGCGTTGGCGTTGTCCAAATGGGCGTTGTTTCGTGAATAACGGCCGTGTCCGGATAAACATCTCGTCTCGAAATACCAACTGCCCCTGGCGTTTCTGTAACAAACCGCTCCATCGTCAACACATGATAGTTGGGGCGCAGTTGCGGACTGAGCTGCCTACGCATTTCAACACTTAATTCAATATGAAATGAAACCCAATGTTTGCCTTCTAAAAATGGATCCATGCCTGGAAATGGTGACGGCATCGGGTCGCCTCCTGAAACTGATGTCTGAAATTATAGCACAAGCAAGAGCTGACAGGTTTTCAGAAAACCTGTCAGCTCTGGGATGTTGATTTTCTGGCAAGACGATGAGAACTGCTTAACTTTTCGCCCATTTTCTTTTCTTTAAGTTCAGCACGCGCCTTCGTAAAAACGGGATCGTGACTGAAGATGAGGCAGCCGTTGCACCCTTTGCCGCAGCAGCCTTCGGTGCCGGTGCGCGGGGCGCGTTTTGGCTCGGGAGCCTGGGCCATAGATGCAGCCAACTGGTCTCGCTTGCGCTGGTAGGCGGTTTCGCTCTCGCCGGTTAGCTCCAGGCGGCGGGCTTCTTCGTCTAGCTTAAGCCGGTCCCATTCGCGGGTGTTCAGCGTGCGCTCTTTGCGCACGACGGTTAGTTCGGGAATGCGGTCTGGAATCGTGGCTGGGTCTTCTCGGTCAAAGGCAGTGACCGGAATGCGGAAGCGGAAGTTTTGGCCGGGGTGAATCGCGTCACGCACCGAGCCATCGGCCGCAGACACAAATTCGTACATGCGAATGCGAATCACATCGCGGTAGCTGGGACAGACAAATTCGAGCACTTCACCAGCCAAAATGCGATTTTTGATTTCGACTTCGACGTACTCGGTG
Organism: Chloroflexota bacterium; assembly: GCA_008501785.1. The sequence goes on along the minus strand of QQUD01000376.1, from coordinate 557 downwards.
GTTACGGCCGTTACCCACCCCGCAAACTCATACTCCGACAGCGAATGGGCATCCTCGTAGTTGTGCGCCACGTTTTGTAAACGGCCGTCATGAAACGCCAGCGAAAAGCCGCGATTCGGCACCGCCAGCAGTTCATCCATGTAATTTTCGTAGGACCAGCTTTCTGGGTCTTCGTACCAATCATCAATCGCCATCCTGTACGCACGCGCCACGACAGCCGCATAATAAGCGCTCTTGTTGCGCCCTTCCACCTTCAGCGAATCAACGCCCAGTTCCAAAAAATCGCCCAGCTTGGGCATCAGGCACAAATCTTTGGCGTTGAGAATGTAGGAGCCTTGTTCATCCTCTTCAATCGTCATCATTTCGCCAGGACGATAATCTTCTTCGAGCAAGAAGTTAAACAGCTCTTTATTGTCGTCGTTTAGCTCAATTTCCTGAGATGTGCCATCTTTCAATTGCAGCTTGACTTTGTAATGCCAACGGCAGCTATGGGCACAATTGCCCTGATTCGCGCCGCGCTCGGTCAGGTAATTGGAAAGCAGGCAGCGACCCGAATA
>QQUD01000109.1 GCA_008501785.1 Chloroflexota bacterium | reverse complement strand
GGGCGAAATCGAATGAATTCGACGTCTGAGTCAGAAAACATGTTTATGAACGTTAAGAAAATAAAACGGTAATAGGTAACTTGTCATTCCCGCGCAGGCGGGAATCCATGACGTAGTCGAGTAGATTCCCGCCTGCGCGGGAATGACAGGGCCACATTTTGTAGTTTTCTATTACCTGATTATTTATTTAACTTCCATATTAACCGTCAAACGCAACATATTTTATGTTTAGTAAAACCCTCATTGTTGGACCGAAATTCCAACACTTCTAGAATGGGCGGCAGTATTTGCCGGTAATGATATGTGTAAGAGGCATTGACTCGCATTTGCACTGTCTGGCGGTATGTGCCTGTCGTTTTGAACTCCTCCACCAATGCCTCCAGTTTTCCTTCACCCACCAGTGGATACAATACTTCCCGAATGATGCCGTCCGGGTTTTCCAACATCGCCGCAGCCAGACGAAACAGCAATTGCTGTTTGCCATTGACCCGAATGAAATCAGCTAACAGTTCCCGTTCCACTCGTTTTTTGGCTCGCAGGCGAATGTCATTGATGATTTGGATGCACAGGTCTACCAGTTGATCGGTGACTTCTCGTTGGCGTACCCAGCAAAACGCGGCCAACATCGTGAAATGTTGCCCTTGTTGTCGTGCCATTTTCATCCGTCGCTGTAAATGACTGATGGAAGAAACGACTACTTGTTGCTGATAGATTCGCAAATAGGGAAGAGGAATATCTGCAAACAAATCTTCCGGCAGCCCGATGCTTTGCAACAATTTCAGACGTTGCGATGTTCTTTTGACGTGTTTTACTTTGGCATCGCCGCTATCTGTTTTTAGTTCGTGCAGGGGATATTTTCCGGTAGTTTCTTCTGTTTCATCGTCTTCTTCAGGCAGCGACACGTCCAGAGTGATTAGTTGATTCAGGTTGTTCCTGATTGCCGCAGATAGCTGTTCCAGAGTGGTTTTGAAGAGCTGTTGGGCATAGCGGTGGAGCGAGCTATTGATGATACGCTCTTGCAAACGTTTCGCTGATGGGGGTTCAATGTGAAGTTGCTTGAGGCGGCGACGGACTAACTGCTCCAGGTGTGCTGGACGATATTCGTGGGGGATGACATCATTTTGTAACCAATCGCGTAAAACTCGTTGGTCAACCACCGTGATGGGGCGAAATCCCAACCATTCACGAATTTCTTTACGGTGTTGCTTGATACGGCCGACTTTCCAGTTGTATTTTTGCAGTGCTTCGGTATCGAAATCCAGTTGTTGGGCAATGTGTACGACGACATCCTCTGGCACATCCTTCGCTTTCTCTGGAAAACAACCTTCATGTTGAAAATACTTCAACAAAACGGCCTTCCCCAATTGGTTGTGGGGTGCTTCGTTACCCAGCAAGCCAAATTCTGGAGGGAACAGGGTGAATTGTGTTTCTAACTCATCAATTTGCCATTGGTGTTTCATGAAATCTACTCCTTACGGGTTTGAGGTGTATAAACCCCATGAGTAGACCTGCGCTCATGTGAATGGCAAATTGAGGATTATCTTCGGGTTAATCTGGCTCTCATAAACTGGTCTCGTATGACAGAGATGTTAATGACACCCCAATAGCTTATGATAATGTTTGTTATCGAAAGCTATTGACAAACAAACTTTCTTTGCTTTTTTGCACCTTTGCACCTTTGCGTTAAATTAGGCTTCACTATTTCTCATAACGATTATCCAGGAGGATTATCAAATGGAATTCAAAACCATTATCGAACCATTTCGCATTAAAGTTGTTGAACCCATTCGGCACACAACACGCGCAGAGCGTGAAACGGCCATCAAGGAAGCGGGCTACAACACATTTTTGCTAAAAGCTGAAGATGTGTTGATTGACTTGCTCACTGATTCTGGCACAGGCGCAATGTCGTCGGAGCAGTGGGCTGGCATGATGCGCGGGGATGAGTCGTATGCGGGGGCGCGGTCGTTTTATCGGTTTGAAACGGCCGTTACCAACATCACCTACCTCAAACACGTCATCCCCACCCACCAGGGCCGCGCCGCCGAGCGCATCCTGTTTGGCACTGTCCTCAAACCGGGCGACATCGTGCCTAACAACACCCATTTCGACACCACCCGCGCCAACATCGAAAATCGGGGAGCCACCGCGCTCGACATTCCCATCCCTGAAGGCAAACAGCCCAGCTTGATTCATCCATTTAAAGGAAACATTGACCTGAAAGCACTCGAAAAAGCGATTGTCGAAAATCCGGGCAAAGTGCCATTGGCAATGATCACCGTCACCAATAACTCTGGCGGTGGGCAGCCAGTGAGCATGGCGAACATTCGCGCCGCGTCAGAAATCTGCAAGCGACACGACATCCCCCTCTTCCTCGATTCATGCCGGTTTGCCGAGAATTCCTGGTTTATCAAAATGCGTGAAGAGGGCTATGCAGACAAAACGCCAATGGAAATCGCACAAGAAATATTCAGCTATGTCGATGGCGCAACCATGAGCGCCAAAAAAGATGGCATGGCCAACATTGGCGGATTCCTGGCACTTAATAACGACGACTGGGCGCAAGCGTGTAAAAATCAGCTCATTCTCACCGAGGGATTCCCCACCTACGGCGGATTGGCCGGTTATGACCTGGAAGCAATTGCGGTGGGCCTCAATGAAGCGCTGCAAGAGGATTATTTGCGTTACAGGACGCGATCTGTCGCGTATTTGGGTGATATTCTCACGAAAAATAACATTCCTATCGTGCAGCCACCGGGTGGGCACGCGATTTACATCGATGCCAAAGCGATGCTGCCCCACATCCCACAAGCGCAATATCCAGCGTGGGCGCTGTCACAGGCACTTTACGTGGTTGGTGGCGTGCGCTCCGTAGAAATTGGCTCAGTCATGTTTGGTTTGCAGCCGGATGGCAGCGAAAAACCGGCCGCGATGGAATTGGTCCGACTCGCCTTCCCGCGTCGCATGTACACGCAAAGTCATGTCGATTATCTGGCGGAAGTGCTGCTGCATGTAAATGAAATCAAGGAACAAATTTCTGGCGTAAAAATTGTGGAGTCGCCACCGGTGCTGCGCCACTTCACAGCGCGGTTTGCACCTGTGAATGGAAGTTTGTTGGGCAGATAAACGGCCGTATCATCACAAACCAAGATTGGACCAATTTCAAAAACTGGTCCAATCTTCTTAGTGCGCAACACCAATCTCATTTTTTGCTTGTTTACTGGCAGCCATCGCTGCCTGAAAATCGCCAAGCACAATTTTACAAGTTACCCCTTCTCGCTCCAAAGCCGCCGCCGCCGCATTCACCACAATATTCAAAATATCGCCACCTGACAACCCTTCAGACTGCACAACAAGCTCTGCCCAATCGTCATCACGCAACCGAACCGGCATCCGTTCTGGAATGTGATAACGCCACAACTGTGCCCTCAGTTCTGCATCCGGCAGCGGCATTTCAATGTGTCCCAAAATGCGCCGCACAAACGCTGTATCGTAATTTGAGGCTAGATTTGTGGCAAAAACCGTCACGCCCGAAAACCGATCCAGCTCCAACAACATCACCGAGCGGCTCACATTGACTGCATGGTCTGTACTCTGCCGCACATTCGTCAATCGTCTACCCAAAATCGAATCCGCCTCATCAAAAAACAGCAGTGCCTCACTTTCTCGTGCCTTCTGAAACGCAGCCTTGATATTCTTAGCGGTCTCTCCCACATATTTCGACTCAATTTCCGCATAATTGGCGCGAATCATGCCTTTTTCCAGTTCATGCGCAATTGCTTCAGCCGCAAAACTCTTGCCAGTTCCCGGTGGGCCATACAAATTGATAGCCGTGCGCCCACCATACGGATCAATCTCACTCAGCCCAAAATCATCGTACAGCACATGATGATATTTGATTTTGGTCAACAAGCTCTTGATTTGTCGCATCGTTTTGTCGGGCAGAATCAAGTTTTTAAGCTGACGCCGCGGTGTTTCAACTGTAAGCATCTCTAGCCGTTTGGTTAACTCATTATCTTGTTTACGAACCCCGCCCGGTTCAACAATCCGCCCCACTGCGACGGGGCGCGTAACAGGTTTTTCTTCACCATTGTCATGCATCAGTCCGACTCCTCAAGGATGCCCAATTCGCGCTCCAGCCACTGCGTTTCTAGTTCGTCAACGTAAATGGCAATCGCCTCTTTCAGAAAACCCGGCAAATCGGGATGCATTTTTGTGAAGGTGGCATTGAAATCAGGATGTTCGTCGTACATATTCCCCAACCCACCCAATGTTTCAATCGATGGTTCATAAAAATAACGCATGTGTTGATGCCAACGCACGAGTAATGCACGAATCTCTGGACTGCCTGTGCCTTTGCCCATGTTGGTAACGATTTCCTGATAGATGTCGCTCCCTTCCTGCATAATCTCTGCTTTCCGTTCTTCGCTGTAGCTGTTCCACAACTTGATCGATTCGGATGCAGTTTCGCCCCAATTATCGACGGCTTCTTTTTCATATTGTTTTTGTTTTTCTTCGTTGAACCCATCGAAGATGTTTTTCTTGCTCATTTCAACGTCTCCAATTAAATGCATGATAGTTGTATCAACCGTCTGAATCAACGTTTCCAGGCGCTTCTTCTTTTCCTGCATCGTTTGCCGATGTGACCGCAGTGCGCTGATCAGATCAAAGTCTGGATCGTCTAAAATTTCCTTGATATTTCGTAAATCCAGCCCGATTTCTCGAAAAAATAGAATTTGCTGCAAGCGAAACAGTGCTGAGTCGTCGTATTGTCGGTAGCCGGATTTTGTGGTGGAAAACGGCCGTAACAACCCAATCTCATCATAATAATGCAGGGTGCGCCTGCTAACTCCGGCCAAATCGGCCAACTGTTTAACGGTATACATACAGGCACAATCATAAACTATCACGTTACGTGAATGTCAAGGGGGAATTTGAATTTGGGGATTGGGGATTGGGGGTTAGGGGCTGGAGACCCAATCCCAATCCCCCAGCCCCCAATCCCCATTCTCCCCATTGACAAAGAAAATCAACTTGTATAAACTATGTAAAACGTTTGCGCAAACGTTTTACATGGACTTTTTGAGGAAGAGGAGGTCTCCCATTACCACAATCCGCGATGTGGCCCGTCAAGCCGGTGTCTCTATTTCAACCGTCTCGCACGTGGCCAACAACACCCGCGCTGTTAGCGCAGAATCCCGTCAACGCGTCGAAGAAGCGATGGCCGAACTAGGCTACAAGCCAAATGCTGTCGCGCGCAGCCTGCGCCGCCAGCAAACAAACAGCATCGGCATGATAATGCCCGACAGCGCCAACCCGTTTTTTGCCGAAGTCGCCCGGGGAATTGAAGACAGCAGTTTTACCCAAAACTACTCTGTCATTCTCTGTAATTCGGATGGTGACTTAGAAAAACAAGTGGCCTACACGAACGTGCTGATTGAAAAACAAGTGGCCGGGATGGTGTTTGTCTCGGCTGGTGTGAGTACAGAGCTTGTAGACGATTTGCATCGTCGTCGTGTCCCGTTGGTTGTTGTTGACCGAGAAGTTCCAGATGTTGAAGTAGACACCGTGATGACAAACCATTATCAAGGCGGTTGTCAGGCAACACAGCATTTAATTGACCTGGGACACAAGCGCATTGCCTGTATTTCTGCAGGGTCTGAGCTGTCGCCAAGTACCGATCGTGTGGTGGGATACCTTGATACATTAACTAAAAATGGCATTGAGCCTGACGATTCGCTGATTGTCAGAGGCGATTTTCAATATAAAAGTGGTTACGATGCAGCCAATCAACTGCTGCGATTGGCTGAACCACCAACGGCCGTTTTCGCTTGCAACGATCTCATGGCAGTCGGCTGCATCAGCGCCGCCGTTGAACGTGGTTTTAACGTGCCGCAAGATTTGTCGGTTGTGGGTTTTGATGATGTCAATCTGGCCGCATACACCAACCCACCACTGACTACAATTGCCCAGCCGAAACGTGAAATCGGTGTATTGACCATCGAAATGCTGCTGGCACGTATCCAGAACTTGGACGCACCACATCGTTCTGAGCGGTTGGACACTAAATTAGTTGTGCGGCAGTCAACGGCTGAATTGAATAGGTGAGTCGCACTTTTGAAGTGCAGCTCTCCGGGAAATAAGAAAGAAAGAAGGAAAAGATGAGCGCACGTGTTGTTGTTGTTGGTAGTTTAAATATGGATTTGGTCACTCGTGCCAAAACAATCCCGATTCCAGGTGAAACGGTCATTGGCGGCGACTTGGAGACGATTCCTGGTGGCAAAGGAGCCAATCAGGCAGTTGCTGCGGCGCGTTCGGGTGCTGTGGTAAGCATGGTTGGCCATGTCGGCACCGATGTGTTTGCAGATAGGTTGAAAGAGAATTTGGCGGCCGATGGGATTGATCAGGCGTTTGTAACGGCCGTTCCCGGTGCATCCGGCGTTGCCCTCATTGTCGTCGATGCAGCAGGGCAAAACAGCATCGTTGTCGCGCCAGGAGCCAATGCCGCACTCACACCAACCGATGTGGATGAGGCAGCTAAAGCTATTCAATCTGCAAACGTGCTGCTGCTGCAACTGGAAATCCCATTGGATGCCGTTCAACGCGCCGCCCAACTCGCTCACGACGCTGGTGTGACTGTCATCTTAAACCCAGCCCCGGCACAACCCCTGCCCGCTGACCTGCTGGCACTGGTTGATATTTTAATTCCCAACGAAAGCGAAACGGCCACTTTAACCGGTATGCCCACGTCAAATGAGACCGAACTCGAAGCCGCTGCCGCCTACTTACGCACATTAGGTGTCGGCATGGTCATTCTTACACTTGGCAAACAGGGTGCTCTGTTCACTCGCCAAAACGAAACGGTGCTGATTCCCGCATTTCAAGTAACAAAAGTTGTAGACACAACAGCAGCAGGGGATGCATTTTTAGGTGGCTTTGCAACGGCCGTTGCCGAAGCCAAACCGTTACACGAAGCCATCACAATTGGCAATGCCACCGGCGCACTTGCTGTGACACGAGCGGGCGCACAACCATCACTGCCTACACGAAAAGAAGTCGAGGCATTACTAAAGAAATGAAGAAGTAGGAGTCATTTTATGAAAAAAGGCACATTACTCAACCAGGCCATATCAAACGTCATTGCCGGAATGGGCCACACAAACGAACTGGTCATTGCCGATGCGGGACTGCCTATACCAGCCAGCACACAACGCATCGACCTGGCACTTACAAAAAACGTGCCAACGTTTATTGAGACACTGCGCGTTGTTTTGAGTGAATTGCATGTAGAAAAAATAGTTGTAGCAGAAGAAATCACGACATCTAGCCCCCATATTTTCGACGCTATTAAAAATTTATTGGGTGATGTGCTCATCGAGACGATGCCGCATGAAGAGTTCAAAGTGCGCACGGGGTCAGCAACGGCCGTTATCCGCACCGGCGACTTTTCAGCGTACGCCAACATTATTTTAATTTCTGGAGTTGTATTTTGATTGAAACTGCCCCTACTCCCACAACCACTAACAGGCGCGAATTTTTACAGCGCTACGGGCTGATCTTTTCATTCTTGTTGCTCTGCCTTGCCCTTAGCCTGCTGTCTGACCGTTTCTTAACCGTAGACAACATGGTAAACATCCTGCGGCAGGGAACCATCAACGGCATCATCGCCATTGGCATGACGCTGGTGATTTTGACGGCGGGTATCGACCTTTCAGTTGGTGCAATTTTGGCGCTGTCGGTCGTGATCACGGCCGATTTATTGCAGCAGGAAACGGCCGTTCCACTCGCCATCCTCTTTGGGCTGGGAATCGGTGGACTGCTAGGACTCATCAACGGTCTCGTCATCACCCGCTTCAAAGTACCTCCATTCGTTGCCACGCTAGGCATGATGACAATTGCACGGGGGTTGGCACTCACCTACACCGAGGGCAAACCGATTACTGGCCTACCCGACAGTTTCCGCGTCATGGGAACCGGTTCACTGGGACCCGTCCCCTACCCTATTTTGATTGCCGCAGTTGCATTTTTACTCTGTTTCATCATGCTCAAATGGACCGCATTTGGCAAATTTATCTTTGCAATTGGAAATAATCCCGTTGCCGCTAAATACGCAGGCATTGCCGTAAACCGATACATTACGCTGGTATATGTGCTGGCAGGATCGCTGGCAGCGCTGGCAGGCATGATTTTGGTGGCACGGCTCGATTCAGCCCAGCCAACAGTTGGTTTGGGGTATGAATTTGACGCCATTGCAGCCGTTGTTGTTGGCGGCACCAGCTTTGCCGGTGGCGAAGGTGGCATCGGCGGCACGCTGCTCGGTGTGCTGATCATTGCCGTATTAAACAATGGGTTAAATTTGCTCAATGTATCGTCGTTTTACCAACCGGTTGTCTCAGGTGCTGTTATTGCTATTGCGCTGCTGCTGCACCGCGCACTTCGTTAAGAAAAATATTAGGACGCAGATAAACGCAGATACACGCTGATTGTTTTTTGCATAAACTTAGAAAAATCTGCGTTCATCATGAAAATCTGCGTCCAATCTCTTAATTTAGGAATCTCAGATTACACAGAATTGACTGGGTAGTCTTTGTTCAAAGGCCAATTTTTTATGGTGCAAAGGGGCTGAAAAACGGCCGTTTTGCAATTTCACTGTAAGGAGACAGAAGAAATGAAAAAATATTCCACAATCCTGCTCGCCATCCTCTTGCTATTTCTGGTAGCATGTGGTGGCAGCGAACCCGTCGAACCGGCACCTGCTGATGAACCAGCACCTGCCGCAGAAGAACCGGCAGCCGAAGAACCCGCAGCAGCCGAAGAAATGGTTACGCTCGGTCTTTCGCTTTCCACACTCAACAACCCATTCTTTGTCACACTTGGTGAGGGCGCTGAAGCAGAAGCCACCACCGCTGGTGTAGACATGATCGTTGTTGATGCACAAGACGATCCAGCACAAGAAGCCACCAACATCGAAGACTTGATTCAACAAGGCGTTAGCGCCATTTTGATCAACCCAACCGATGGTGACGCCATTGTGCCGTCCATTCAAAAAGCCAACGCCGCAGGCATTCCCGTTTTCACCATTGACCGTGGCGCTGCTGGTGGTGACGTCGTTGCTCACATCGCATCAGACAACGTAGCCGGTGGCAGCCTCGCCGCTGAATTCATGTGTGACGCGCTCGGTGGCGCTGGCAAAGTGGTTGAACTTGAAGGTATCGCTGGTACATCTGCTGCCAATGATCGCGGCCAAGGTTTCAACGAGTACATGGCAGCCAACTGCACAGGCGTAGAAATCATCGCCAAACAAACCGCAAACTTTAACCGCGCGGAAGGCTTGAGCGTATTCGAAAACATTTTGCAAGCCGAAGCTGAAATTGACGGCGTGTTTGCGCACAACGACGAAATGATTTTGGGCGCAATCGAAGCCGCTAAAGCTGCTGGACGCGACGGCGAAATCACCTTTGTTGGATTCGACGCCGTTGACGATGCCGTTGCTGCTGTTGACGCTGGTGATCTGGCTGCTACCGTCGCCCAGCAACCCGGCGTCATGGGGCAGCTTGGTGTTGCCACAGCACTTGCCAGCCTCGATGGCGGTGATGTCCCTGATTTCATTCCAGTTGACCTGGCACTCGTTGCAGGTGACATGAGTGCAGAAGCTGCACCAGCTCCTGAGGGTGGCGACTACGTGATTGGGCTGTCCCTTTCCACACTCAACAACCCATTTTTCGTAACCCTGGGTGACGGCGCACAAGCTGCGGCCAACGCGGCTGGTCTCGAACTGGTTGTGGTCGATGCTCAAGACGACCCCGCACAAGAAGCCACCAACATCGAAGACTTGATTCAACGTGGCGTTGATGCCATTTTGATCAATCCAACCGATGGTGACGCAATTGTGCCGTCCATCCAGAAAGCAAATGCCGCAGGCATCCCAGTCTTCACGATTGACCGTGGCGCTGCTGGTGGTGATGTGGTTGCACACATTGCTTCTGACAACGTCGCTGGTGGTAGTCTTGCCGCTGGTTTCTTGTGTGAAGCACTTGGTGGCGCAGGTAAAGTTGTTGAGCTTGAAGGGATTGCGGGCACATCTGCGGCCAATGATCGCGGTCAAGGGTTCAATGACTACATGGCTGCTGACTGTGCAGGCGTAGAAATCATCGCCAAACAAACCGCCAACTTCAACCGTGCTGAAGGCCTCAGCGTATTTGAAAACATCCTGCAAGCCGAAGGTGAAATCGACGGGGTATTTGCTCACAACGACGAAATGATCTTGGGCGCTATCGAAGCTGCGAAAGCGGCTGGACGCGACGGCGACATCACTTTTGTCGGCTTTGACGCCGTTGACGACGCCGTTGCCGCTGTAGACGCTGGCGACCTGTCCGCAACCGTGGCACAGCAACCCGCTTTAATGGGTGAACTGGGTGTAAATACGGCCGTTGAGTTCCTCAATGGCGCAACCCCATCCGACTTCATTCCGGTTGATCTGTCACTTGTAAACTAAATTTTATAATGGGTGGTCGTTCGTTGCGAACGACCACCCATATGTACAAACTATGAGCGAAACCACACTCCTACGCATGGAGCATATCTCCAAATCATTTCCTGGCGTGCAAGCATTGAAAGATGTCAATTTTGATGTGCGGCGCGGCGAAATTCATGCCTTGGTTGGCGAAAATGGGGCTGGCAAAAGCACCTTGATGAAAGCTT
>QQUD01000483.1 GCA_008501785.1 Chloroflexota bacterium | reverse complement strand
CCGACATCATCGTACGCGATGGTTTGCAGCCCGACGATTATGCTGGCTTCTCGGCTGAATTGACCGATGGCGCAGGGTTCGACGACATCGTCGTTCTTGATCCACGTTCGGCAGAAATGATCAGCGCGGCAGCTAAATTGATTGCCCGACGGGGAACATTCAATATGGTCGGCGAAACGCCGCTGGATGGCTTGTCCCAAATAGACATGGGCCGGATGCACTACGATTACACGGCCTACATTGGCAATCGCGGGCCAGACATCGCGGCATCTTATGGGGAAGCGCGGAATCGCTGCGAACTGCACCCGCATGGCTCGGTCGTCGTGATTGGCGCGGGTGGCCCCATGGGGCAAATGCACGTGCAGCGGGCGATGGAATTGCCTAACGGACCGCGCTTAATCATCGCCACTGAAATCAACGACATTCGGCTGGCGGCGATCAAGGAGCGATTTGCGCCATTGGCTAAGAAAAACGGCCGTACCTTGCTCGTCTTCAACCCCACCACCAGCGACAAAACGCTTTACGATTTTGTCATGCAAGCCACCGATCAAATGGGGGCTGATGACGTGGTCGTCAGCGTCCCCGTTGCATCGCTGATGGCCGAGGCAGCTACGACGACGAATGCCAACGGGATGCTGGTCTTTTTTGCTGGTGTACCCAACGGGACTTACGCGCCGCTGGATATGAGTGACGTTTATCTGAACAACGCCCAATTCACTGGCACCTCTGGTTTGACGTTGGATGACCAGCGATTGGTGATGGATCGGGCGTTGGAAGGCTCGCTGTCGCCGGGTCGTTTGGTGGCGGCAATTGGCGGCATGAATGTCGCGCCGGATGCGATGAGAGCAGTAATGGACGGCCGTTACCCAGGCAAAATTGTCATCTTTCCTCAAATACCGGACTTGCCACTGATGGGACTGGATGAATTGGCCGAAAAGGTGCCCGATGTCGCCGCCAAATTGGACGACGATGGCTTTTGGACGAATGAGGCCGAGGCAGTGTTGATTGAGCAGTATTGGCAGAACGGGAACGGGAAATAATGAATAATGAATTGTGACTTGAGAATTGTGAATGACTAACATTCACAATTCTCAATTAGTTATTCACAATTCATTATTCTCTGGAATACTTAAGATGAAGAAAGGTGGACCGAAACAAACACTAACTCGTTATGCTTTAACCGGCGGCGCAATTGGCTTGTATTTTGGCCTGTTTTTCAGGCCTTTACGCGAGGCAGATTATGCTTATGCTCTGATGCTGGCGTTGGTGGCAACTGTCGTGATGACAATGCTGCATGTGTGGCAAAAACGGCCGTCTTGGACCACTGTGCCTCGACAATTTGCTGTAACTTTTGTCAAGGTGGCGCTGGCATTAACTGTTCTCGAAGGGCGGCATTTAGCATATGATTGGGGTGGAAAAACGGCCGTTATCGTCTTCACCTTTATCATGGGTACGGCCACCGGACTTTGGTTTGCATACGACCAGTCCCGACAACATAAGCAATCAGAGGAAAAACAAGCATGATTTACACCGTTACGCTAAATCCAGCGGTGGACCGGGAGCTAACGGTTCCGGCCATCGAATTTGATACTGTGCTGCGGGCCAACGACTGGCGCGTCGATTTTGGCGGCAAAGGGTTTAATGTTTCACGCATGTTGATGGCTTTGGGTTCGCCAAGTATAGCCTTGGGCTTTGCTGGTGGTCGTGCCGGGGAATTACTGCGAGATGGTCTGGCATCGCTGGGCATTCAGACTGATTTCATTTGGGTAGAGGGTGAAACGCGTACGAATGTGAGCATTGTGGATGAAGGAAACGGCCGTTACGTCAAAGTCAACGAACCAGGACCAACCATTGCCGCTGCTGACCAAGAGAAGCTGCTTGCCCAAGTGCGGCAGCTAGCTCAACCTGGTGATTGGTGGGTGCTGGCTGGCAGCTTGCCTCCCGGTGTTCCCCCCACCATGTATGCCGACATCATCTCCATTTTGCATCAGGCGAATGCAAAGGCCATTCTAGATACAAGTGGGGCTGCGTTGGAACATGGGTGTGCGGCACGGCCGTTTCTAGCCAAACCCAACGATGCCGAAGCGAGCAAACTAACCGGCCTGCCGGTAAAAAACCGTGTCCAAATTGCCGTCGCGGCCCAAACCATTCAGGCGACTGGTGTGAGTAATGTCGTTATTTCATTGGGCAAAGATGGGGCAATGTTAGCCAATGGACAGCAAACAGTTGTTGCTACGAGTCCGACTATTGAGGAACAGAATCCCATTGGTGCAGGTGATTCAATGGTGGGTGGCCTGGTGTGGGGATTGAGTCATAACCAGGATGTGAGTGAATCGCTGCGCTGGGGGATTGCGTGTGGGGCAGCAACGGCGAGCATGAAGGGAACGGCCGTTGGTAATAAAGCAGTTGTCAAATCGTTACACTCAAAAGTGACATTAGATAAACTTGAAACAAAAGCATCAAAATTTAGTTAGCAACGTCAGTCTCAACCATAAATGGAGGAAAAACTATCATGTCATACACAATTAAAAATAAAAAAACATACGCACAGTCCGAAGACAAAGTTTACCAGGCGGCACAAAAAGCAATAGCAGGGCTAGAAGGCAAAGTGCTGTCGGAAGATGACACTGCGAAAACAATTCACGGACAGTTTGAC
>QQUD01000375.1 GCA_008501785.1 Chloroflexota bacterium | reverse complement strand
ACGCAGCGAGACAGGGAATAAAAGTTGGGGCGCAAGCAGCAGCGGATCATCAAGTGAAAAATAGTAACGCGGCACGTGCCAGAGTGCTACGATTAGTCCTAATAGCAGTGCGGCTTTAAACGCATTCCATCGTGCCTGCATTGGCTCAAAGGCATGTCCCATCCAGCCGACCTCTTCACTCAAAGCTCCGCCGAAAAACAGGAGAAACACGGCGGGTGCGGCCACAAGTGGGAACTGCGCCGGAAGCGTCCATTGACCCATTAAAACTGCTGCTCCCAGCGCTAAAAGGAGGAGAAAAGGGGGAAAGAAAAGAGCCGGAACATACCAAACTTTTTTCGTTATTCTTTTATAATCAAAAGATCTCCCGAATAATTTCTTGACCCCATGCCAGCCATTTTTCTTAAAAGCCAGGATCAACGCCGCACTGATCGGTGCGAAAGCAGCCACAGGAACAAAGGCAAACGCTATTTCTGACGACAAAATGATGTTTTTTGAAGCCAAGCCAATCAGGATATAGGCTGGCAAAGTTAAAATGAAAGTCAGCAGGAAAAAGTTTAGTAAGGTGTTGTTTTTTGTAGATGGTTTGTTTTTCATATCGATTCCTATTCGGAGAAAGAATTTTTTGGACGCAGATTTATCAGATGAACGCTGATAGAAGAGGAAAATCAGCGTTCATCTGCGTTATCTGCGTCCCAATTTCTTGTTAGAAAGCTGAGCCAGTTACAACCGACAAGACTGCGCCAATCACAATGAGTGATTCAATGCCATGCAAAATAATGGCAAACCAAATGCTGCGGAATCGGCGGGAAGGCCAGGTATAGGCCAGGGTTGAGATCATGATTTTGGGGATTCTCAAGGGTGAATCCAGGTGAAGCAGACCGAAAAGTACGGCATTTGCCACCCAGTCCCATTTGCCAAAAACGCCGCGCATTTTGGGCAGCAACACGCCTCTAAAAAGAAGCTCTTCCCCCAGAAAGTAATTGAAGACGCTATTGACAATGGCAATTCCTAACAACCACCAAGCCCCAATAAATTCAGGGATGATGATCTGTTCAATGTCGATGCTGGCAGGGAGTGTCAATAAGCCAGGAAAGAGCGATGCGACTGCGGAATCGATGTATTCGCCAATGCCCATTTCAATCAGCAGGACAAACAGTGCAGTGGGAATCAACCACCAGAATAGTTTGCTCTTCGACTTATTTGTCTGTGGGTCACGAGGTTTCTGCAGCCAAACGCGTTCGCGAACGGCCGTTAACCGCAGCGTGCCAATATCCTGGTAAATCAGGAACAAGGACACAATAAATTGCCAAACGTAGCCCCCAATAATCAACAGCCAAATCAGAATCGTAGGGTGCATGTTAACCCGCGCAATCAGGGCGGGTGCAATCACAAAAATGACAACAGGCATAGGCAATGCCACGATTGCCCAAATACCAAGAATCTTTGCCAGACTGTATTGGTCTTTTGTTTCAACTGTGTTTTGTACTGCAATGGTACTCATTTTTTTCCTCCGTTTGTGCAAATGCACGATTTGATTTCTTTCAGTTACTTTTGCGTTGTTGTGGCAAAAGTGTAAAAGAATCGCCTGTAAAACTCCCCACATAAAGTTGTAGTGAGGCGTTAAAAAAGTTGTAGTTACTAGTACTACAACGAGAGTTCAGTCTAAGAGGAAAACTAGGACGCTGATTAACGCAGATGACGCTGATTTTTTATGTTTTTGATCTGCGTAATCATGAAAATCTGCGTCCAAAATTTCTTTCTCCGACAAGCTCATGGGTCGACTCATTCGCTTGCATTGGCAAGCAGCACCATTTGCTGAATCGCCTCGATAACCAGCTCTGGCTGGTCATATTGAATGTAATGGGCGCTTTCGGTAGCGAGAATTTGGGTGCTATTGGTGGAAAGTGCCACCAGTTCAAGCTGCTTTGCCGTCCACAGCTCATTCACCTGGGCGATTAGCTCTGGCGGCATTTCATCGGCAAGCTGGTTGACGGTTTGGGTAGCGGTTAGCACGGTCAGGTGTAGGTCGCCTAGCGGTTTGAGATGGGGTTGTCTCATGTCTGTGTCAGCGGCCGTTTCCTCATTTGCCGTTGCATGGCAGAAGTGGGTTTGGTTTGTCAGGGCGATCAGCGTGTTTTGCTGTTCCGCTGTCAGATGCGGGTTCGCGTCAGCCCCTTCTTCTGCCAGATTGAGTGCGCGTACAATGCCAAACGGGGCAATTGCTTGGCAAAGCGTCAGCAACGGATTGTTCCCTTCAGCCGGGTCTTCGGCACGTTGGTTGTCGTGAGATGAATCGACGAGGACGATGCCTGCCACGTCATTGGGGTATTGGTGGGCAAAGTTACGCACGTGAATGCCGCCAGCGGAATGCCCGACCAGCACATATGGCGCTGATTCACCAGCGTTTTGCAGCAGGGTGTGCAGCATATCGGCAACTTGCGGACTGAACACGGGGTCATCCACAGGTTCGCTCCAGCCGAATCCGGCGCGGTCATAGGAACAGGTGCGGGTGAAAACGGCCGTTTCCGTCTGCACCTTGCTCCAATTCAACAGCGTCTCGCCCAACCCCGACTCTAACACAACAGTGGGACTGCCTTCGCCAATGCAGTAGAGGTGCATGGTGTGACAATCTACTGCGATCAGGTTGCCAGGTGGTGGGTAGTTGGTGTGGGTTTGGGTGGAAACGGCCGTTTGCCACCCAAATCCACTCAGCAGCAATACAGCCAGCACGCCCAAAATGCCCCCCAACCATAACACAATTTTCTTGCGCCTATTTTCCAACTGATTCAATTTCATGGATTAATTGCTCCTATGCAGCTATTTGAAAATTAAACGTTGCCAAAATCAATCACCATGCGACCTTTGGCGCGGTGGCTGAGAATCAAGCTTAGCGCTTGTTTGACAGCATCAAGCTCAAATGGGATTTCTTGCGAGATGGGCATTTTGATTTGATGTTTAACTGCGTGTGTCAGCGCATCATGAACCGTTTTGGCTGGCTTCATCTCTCCAAAAATGTAACGTGGGCCAGAAATTCGGCCTAAGACAGATTTTGAAGCGACATGAAAAAACACCTTGCCCAGCTCAAACCACGATAGTTGTTTCTCACCAATAAACCTTACTGGCCCAGTCACGGTGATATAGCTGCCCGATTTTTTCAGGGCGCGAAAACCAGCTTTCTCGTTGTCTATGCCGCCGACAAAGTCAAAAACAGCATCATAGAATTGCTGGCTTTGAATAGCTAGATCGGCAAAATTGTGTTGCGTATAATCGACCACCTCATCAGCGCCGTATGCGCGCACCATTTCTGCATTTTTGCCGCTGCACACACCGGTTACGTGTGCGCCTAATGTCTTCAGGTATTGCACGGCCATGATGCCAAGGCCACCAGAAGCACCTATCACCAGGGTGCGATTATTTGGTTTGATACGGCCGTAACAAATCGCACCCCACGAAACACAAGCCGCCATCTTAATCCCAGCCGCCTCCACAAACGAAAAACCGTCCGGTTTAGGCATGAGGCGATCCTGGTTTAGGCAGCAATACTCTGCCCACACGCCATGCACGGGCGTTTGGCTGGGAATGGCGATGATTTCTTGACCAACAGCCCAATTGGTCACGTTTTCACCTACATCCACAATAATGCCTGCTACAGATGATCCCATAATGTACGGTTCGGTTTCTGAAACAACTTTGGGGCCAAAAAACCGCCCCAACGCGGTGCCTTGAGCTGCGTACAGCTCATCTGCATACAAAGAAGAGGCCATCATTTTTATGGCAACCTCCCCCGCTTGTGGGCGCGGCACTGGAACATCAATCATTTTTAGGCCATCAACCACTTTCCCAATTGTTGGAAAATCGGTCATCCCAATCGCGTTCATTTGGGTTGCAGATTGATAGGTTTGCGCCAAATTTGAACTGTTTTTCATCATCATCAAAATATCCTCAGCCACAACATGCTACTTTGTCCCATCTTTATAGACCGACACAAACCAAAGTACGCCAAATCCAATGAACAATGTTCCTAAACCAGTGAATAAATCCGTCACAAAATTTAAAATTTCAACCGTTTCCATGTTAATCTCCTTATTTAGGTTCGCGTGGATTCGCAAACTTGAATTAAAAAATCTTTGTCATATTTGTGTGTGGTAATGTCGAATGATTACACGTTTACAGATTACTTGGGAAGCACTGGAAAATCACCACATGAAGTTGTAGTGTGAGCCAAAAAATGTTGTAGTGTGAGGGAGGGGATGTTGTAGCAGGGGGGGGGTGGTTGGAATTTACAGTACGCCTAATTCTTGCGCTTTTGCTACGGCCTGGGTTCGTTTGTTGACACCCAGTTTACCGTAGAGGTTTTTTGTGTGGTAGAGCACGGTGTTGTGGCTGATGAATAGTTCAGCAGCAATCTCTTTGTTTTTCTTGCCAGCAGCAATGAGGGTCAGAATTTCAATTTCGCGGTCGCTGAGGGGCTCGAGGAGTGAGGGGTGAAGGGGTGAAGAGGTGAACGGTTTGGTGGGTGGTGGGCTGCTTGGGAAGTTGGTGAGGAGGGTGGTGATATACGGCCGTTTACCCATCTTCCGCAACAAAGCAGCCATCGGCTCCCCTTCATCTACAAATGTACGTATAAATCCTTCGGCCTCTGCAAAGGTGAGGACTTTTTCGAGCAGATGTGTAGCTGCCGTGGTATCGCCCTGGGCATCAAGAGCAAGGGCTTGCAGAAGTTGGGCTTCCATAACACGACCAAAGCGTCCGGATACCGTCGCACTTTCCTCAATGCATGTTAACAAGGCCAACGCATCGCCCAAGAATGAGACTTCTGGGTTCAAGCGACCTTTGGCAATAAGCAAACGTGCCAAAACCAATAACTGCGACTCATTTTCATAAATCGGTGGGGTAGAACTCTGGATATTTGTCTCTTGTTGCCAGCGAATTGCCGCGTCCAGATCCCCGCAAAAGATCGCCATTTTCACCTCTCGTTCGGCAAGCATGGTGAATGCGGAAGGTGTCGGCCAATTTTGTATGGCTTCTGCGGCCTTTGTAAACAAATTTTTCGCTTTCTCGTTATTTCTAATAGCACATGCCGTTTGCGCCTGGCTAATATAGCCCAACATCGTGATTAGCTCTTCGCCCTGTGCAATGTTAACAGTCTTTTGTGCCAAGATAGAGGATTGTTCTAACTCATTTTGCTCGTAAGCGACTGCCGCCAGCCCCAAATAGATCCACCCCAATGCAGGCAACGCATCGTCTTGACGATGCGTTGCCAATATATGCTGCAAAAGTTGTGCGGCTTCTTGTAATCGACCACATTCAAAATACAGTTCACGTAGATGGTGAGCTGCCCCCATGGCCACCATCAGATTATGGCATTGCTCACTAACTTTAAGGCTGTTACTTAATATTTTTATAGCTGATTGTGTTTCCCCTTTCATTTGCAACGTCCGACCAAGCGTAAACAAGATCATTCCCCGCGTGAATAGATTGTGCACTGGCGCGTGCTGCAGCGCTTGCTGACAGAGCGAAATGACTTGCTCGTATTGCCCCTGTATGTTGGCAACGAAGGCACGTATCGTAAAAATTTCGCCCTGCATATTCTCTGTTTCAACGCCGTAGTCGTTTTGCTCAAGGGCATGTTCTGCACTAGCAAGGTAAATGTCAATCTGATCGATCTGACGAGAATAGAACGCATCCCATGCTTTGCCAATGGCTAACAGGGGGTGCGCCCGAATCTGCTGCTCAGGCAAGGCATTAATCCAGCCAAGCACAATATTTGACCTGCCGTGAGCGACTAGCTCACGTGTGTGCGTAACGATCAGATGGGTGGCTCGCTCGAAATCGGCCGTTGCGTGGGCGTGGTGCAGGGCGTCGGTAATCAGGCCATTTTCTTCATACCAGCGGCTAGCACGCTGATGCCGTTCTTGGACATCATTACCTTGTTTTTTCTGCAATACGTCTGCAAACAGATGATGGTAGCGGTACCATGTTCGATTTTCGTCAAGCGGAATCAGGAAAAGGTTGGCGCGATCCAGGTAGTTGAGGTGACTTTGAGCCGCTGGATTGTCGCTGTTGCCAATAACGGCCGTACACAGTGGCGCACTCAATCGAGTCAGAATCGACGTTTGCAGCAAAAAATCCTGGATGGTGGGTGGGATTTGCCGCAATACTTCGTCTGTCAGGTAATCCATGATGAAGCGATTACTGCCGGTGAAATTGTCGATAAACCCACTCACGTCGTCCCGATTTTGCATGGAGAGGGCGGCCATCTGTAACCCCGATATCCACCCCTCGGTGCGGGCTTCGAGGGCGATGATTTGCTCAGGGGTGAGGGGGATGCCCATTGCGTTTTGCAGGAAAACGGCCGTTTCCTCTACCGAAAATCGCAAATCTTGTGCACGCAGCTCAGTTAACTGATTCCTGGCACGCAAACGCGAAAGCGGGAATCCTGGATCGGCGCGGCTTGTAATGACGAGATGGTGATTGGGTGGCATGCGATCTAACACAAACGCCAATGCCAGGTCAATGTCTGTAGAGTCAATGACGTGGTAATCGTCGAGAATGAGCAAGCAGGGCGTGGAAACGGCCGTTAAATCATTCAAAAGCGCCCCTGCCAATGCTTTGGCTGGCAGGGGCTGGGGAGATTGTAGTAGATTTGACAGGGAATTTTGGATGTTGGGAAACGGCCGTGTTGCTGCCGCCACATAGTTGAAAAATTGCTGTGGATCGCTGTCATCCTCATCCAACGACACCCACGCCACCGGGCAGTCCAGTTGGGACAGCCAATCGGTAATCAGCGTTGTTTTGCCAAACCCTGCTGTCGCAGAGGCCAGTGTCAGTTTTTTCTGCACGCCATCATTAAGTTTGGTTAGCAACCGTTTACGCTGAACAATGTTAGCACGTGTTGGTGGAATATATAGTTTGGTTTGCAGAAGGGTGTTTTTCACAGGGCTGATTATAGTTGAAAGTAGAGGAAATGAGAAACGATCTCGCACATTTCAATACCGCAATAATGGCGCGTCCACAAAAGTATTTGTGTAGCAGATGCCTTTTCTGGAATACAACTGCTGTTGCTCATCCACCATCAGAGTAAGGGTGCGCTTTTCCAGACGGCCATGCCCTTAATTGGTTGTCTGGGCAACCGTTCGTGGCAGTTCCGGCAGAGACCACTTACCATACTTTTATGGTGGTTTGAAGAACGACGCTACATTTGACAACATCGTTGGCTGATTATCCTTGAGAGACCAAATGTAATCGCCACCTTATGGTAACACATCTACTGATATCGTTTCCAATTCTTCAAGCGAGATAAAGTCTTGCAATACGCCACAGATGATATTGAGGAAGGGCATGCATTGATGCTTCAACTTGAACAGTTTCATGAATGAATCACAACGCAGGCGAATCCAGGTGTTGCGGGAGCGATACCTTCGCTTACATATGTAAACTATGGGATAGGAGCATAAACACGGAAAAACGAAGAAGACCCCGATTAACTCGGGGTCTTCAGTGTGGTTGTGTCATGCTATAGGTTATACGGGAGCGACGGGACTCGCTCGCTCACGTGTATAAAACTTGTTGTTGTTTTCTTACCTAAACACATTGTGAATCAATTTCCAGAAACGGCCGTTTCAATCCTCATCAATGAGCGGTTGGGTAAATCGCGTCATCTTTCAATCTATGCACAATATCACCTCTTATGATTGCCAATGCCGGTATGGATCCCAACTCATTTCGCCGGTTTTCTCATCAATATCTGGGTATTGCGGCGGGGCTTGACCGCGATAGTCCAGGATGCGTGGGTAATCTGCTTTGGATGCCAGTGGATTGATTTTCAAAACAGTTACATCGAATTCATGGCTGTCCCCATAATCAAAGAAGTACAGAAAGGTTTGGCCTTCCTGTAGGTCTAATTGTGCCATTTGCACCTGGTGCGTGTGAATGGATGTATCCGACCAGGGGCTGCCAATTTCTGTGTTCCGGTCTCTTCGACTTCCACTGAGATAGAAGGAATAAAGATGATCATCCCACCAGCTAAATGCAGATTGAATCGTTAAATGCAAATCTTCCAGCGTGTTATCTTCAGCCAGTTCGAGGTCCCGCCAGACCTCAGGAAGAGCGCGATGGTTGACGCGCAATTGAAAGCTTGTGATACTGTTATGCCGTGCATTACGTGATTTACGGGCGTGGCGACGGCCGTAATCAGGATTGTATTCCCGAGGCAAATCTGGTGGTTCATCAAACGTATATTCTTGTGCTTCCTGTCCGAAGAAGTTCGTAGCTAAAGATTCTGGTTTAGGTTGCTCCGATTCTGATTCCTTCCCATGAAGGATTGGGGCCATAGCATCTTCATGCCACAATTCCTGGATTGGATCAGGAGGTACTGGGTGGCGATAAAAACCGGTTGCCAGCAAATAGGTTGTGAAGTCCCAATCGGAGATGCCATACGGCCGTTTCAACAATTTCAACCCAACTTCTATCAATTTCTGATTGCGGTTGGCAATTGTTTCTTCATCCCGGTCGGTGCGACGCTCTAATATTACCCGATATTTTTTTGCTTCACCATCAATGACTTCAAACAGTAGATGATCGCCTGGGTTGGCATGAAGACTATGAAACCAATCCCAAAAATCTGACGTAGCAGGAGACCCCCAAATGCCGCGAGAAAACATTTCTAATGAAAAGCTTGACGTATTTCCATCTGGTAACTTGACCTGAACAGGACTGCGGTCATCATATTTTTTAGATGCAAAAAAAGTCGGGCAGATGGCGTCTTGCATATCGTGATCCCAATACAATCTGTTTTGCTTCAATTCAGCGGTTTGAATCGTATGCCGAATGATTGAGCCATTGATGAGACGTGGTTTCCAACCGAAACGGCCGTCACCTGTAGACACAATCATCCGACTTTGAGTGACTGCATTGCGAATCGTGTTCTTAGGGTTCTTTGTTGTAATCGGCGTGATGCTGTTTACACGCTCCATTATTTCATTAAATGTGAGTGGTATGGCTGATGCATAAACCACATCATGCGTGAGTTGTGTAAAGCTTACTTTTTTTGCAGTCATTAGTAAACATCCAGTTGGGCACCCGCTAACGGCGAAAATTGATAAAAATAATGGGTGATATTGGCTTCGTCTTCTTCCGTGAGCGCAATTTGAATACGCCATTCCAGAATATAATGTAATTCTTCAGCATAGGCTTCCAGCACGATCTTCTCAAGTTGGTCCAGCAGATGTTTGAAACGCTCTATCTCATTTGCATCAACCGCCTGTCCAAACAAGGTGTCGGCAATTTCAAAAACCATTTCCCCATCGCATAATTCGGGTTCTTCGGCCAACATCTTTGTGACTGATGACCACTGCTTTTCATAGGGGGCATTCATGAAGCTTTCCCAAAAGGCGTTGATGCGTTCCATCAGCGGATCAACTTCGGGCATTGCAGGTAAATGATCAATAACCGTAGGATCAGCAATTGGTACCTTTTCATAATCTTCGAGAGGGACTTCCGGTTCAAGCGATGTCACATCTTTCTTAGACTTAGACTGTTGTGCATAAACAGCACGGTTTTTCGGTAAACAACATGGTTTATACTTTTTGCCGCTGCCGCATGGGCAAGGGGCATTTCTGCCTGTCATCATTTTCTCTCCAATGGATACGTGAAGAAGATTATGATACAAATCCACTTTATCTACAAACAGAAACTAATCATTTTCTTGTTTTCAACCCACTGGTAAAATAATCTACCTATAATTGCAGTATGATCCAAATCAGGAGGTTGTCAATAGCACAATCCATTTCTCTCACCGAGGCAGATATAGGGGCATTGGCTACGGATCAATCGTTTGATCGTGGCTATCGTTACTATCGAAATGATTCTGTTTCTAATGTGATTAGACGCGGCAATATGGTTACGGCTTACGTAGAAGGGAGCAGTTATGACCCTTATCAAGTGCAAATAAATTTGGATACATCCGGTATCGACTCAACGATGTGTACATGCCCTAATGATTGGGGAGGAATTTGTAAGCATATTGTGGCAACTTTGCTGGCAATTATTCACAAGGAAAATGAAATTGAAATTAAGCCGGAGATGGCTGATCTCTTGAATGGTCTTTCAGAAGGCCAACTGCGTCAGGTGCTTTTGCACGTGGCAGAGGAAAGCCCAGCCATTGCCGAACTGATTGAACGTGAGGTGATGTGGCTGCAAGCGGTGCCGACGGAAACGGCCGTTTCTGCCCCCTCACCCTCAATTACAGTAGACATCAACGCTGTTCGTCGTGAGATGCACAAAGATTTTCGCCTGGCAGGAAAGGGTGACCCGTTCCAGCATGGGTATTATGATGAATACGCCGGTTTGGAAGGGGATGTTGATGGGATTTTACAGCCCCATCTGGAGAAAGTGGTGGTGCTGTTGGATGCTGGGGGTGTGGATACGGCCGTTACTCTGATCACCGCCATCTTTGAAGCATTTATCGATGGCTTGACCGACCTGGACGAGTGGGTGTATGAATATAACGAGGATGTGTTCAATGAAGCGAACCTTACTTTGAGTGCTGTGCTGGCTGAGATAATACTCAGCCAAACATTGAATCCCGAGCAAGAAGATGATTGGCTGGCACAAATTACGGACTGGGAAGATGCTTTGGGCGATCTGGATATTGCCACAATGGCATTAGAACATGGATGGACCTATCCACCATTGGTAGCAGCAATGCAAGGAA